>NZ_PVWO01000112.1 GCF_003003845.1 Chamaesiphon polymorphus CCALA 037
AAAACTAATTACTCCGACTTTTTTCATTACCAATCAATTTTTGAAAGACTATTCTCCTACTTTTTCAGCAAGCCCTATCTAGTTCTTACGTTCTAAAAATAGCGGTACCACTAAGCTAAATCTAGATCCAGCAAGCATTCTAGCAATTTTAGTTCCTATGGATACTCTTATAGACACCTTAAACCCCACCCCACCTAAGCCTCTAACCCACTCTGAACAAAGATTTGAGGGCTTTTGCCTCTTTGTTTTTAGTAGATTAAACCAAAAGTCTAGATGGGGAGAGAAGCAAGACAAACATCCCTTTTATAAGATCTATTAGTAAGGGTGTGACATTTAGGCATTTGGGGCAATTAGCAAGCAACTTCTGTCACGCCTCCCCGCTCGATAGATTTATTAGCAGTAATGTGACATTTAGCCAGATCGCGCTCGAACCACCGCTCGAAGATCTCATCACGTCCATCATCAAAGTCGCGCTCGACTCCAGCATAGCGACGGACGCGCGTACCACCTTCACGTACCTGGTCGATGTAAGTTAAACGCAAATCGACCAGTCCTAACAGTCTTTGGGCGGTCTGGATCGGGTTGGATTCGGCAGAGATCGATAAACCTAGTGCATTCTTAATTGCCCCGCTATACCGCTGCACCCACTCGTGCCAATCAGTAAGGGTTTGGGCGGTAAATACCTTGTCCTCACCGAAAAATTGTTTGATGTTCAGGGCATCTAGTATTTGCAGTTTGCCAGACATACACGAGCGATTGATATCCATCGGCAATGCCCGATCCTCGTGAGCGATCGATTGGAGGCGTTCGCGGTCTTTGGTGGCGGCAAACTCTCGCCCGATTGTCAGGTAGTAATGCAGGCGGATTTTAGGATACCAGCCACTATCGTCCTTAACGATTAAATCATCTGTTATCTCATCTGTGCCGTAACGCTCGACCAGCTTGCCTTTAGCCAGTGCTAGACGCTCGGCTTTGGTCTTGCCCCGCTGTTTCTTGAGTCTTTTCATCTCCACCTCATCCGGTGTGGGGGTGTCGCGAATCTCCTGGCGTTGTTGTGTGTAATTCGCGTCGCGAACCTCATCCAAGCACTCGTCCCAATTTTCTTGATGGCGATCTGGGGCAGATTCGATTATCTCGTAACCTTCACGCTCCAATTTAGCGGTGATGTTGAGCTTATAATTGCGAAATTCCGCGTTAGTTTTCGCCGCATAATTCGCCCAAGTGAAGACGTGGCAAGCTTCCATCTCGTCCATTTGAAGGGCTGAATCCTGCTGGCTGAGTGCGGCAAGGTTAAACTTAGCCACCTGTTTTTGACTGGCGATCAGTTGTCGGGGGTTACTGCTGCCGTTACCGATCCAGCCGATCCCGCCCGTAGTAATCGCCATGTGTCGAGGGACATCAGACCGCACCCGCTCGATCGTTTGGGATACTGCATCGACTGTTTGCACGCCGTTGGCGAGACAGTAAACAGCATCGAAATGATTGCCCTCGATCGACACTCCTGTCTCGATTACACTGGTAGCGATGACAACTTGATATCGACGGAGATCTCCCAGCCGATTGACGATTCCGTAGGCTGGATGCTCTTTGTCCGCGACAGTATCGGAATCGCAGCAAAGCATTGATACGCCTGGGCAAGTTTGCCCAATTGCCGTCTCCAGGTTTTGAGCTGCCCATTTAGACTTAACATCCTTAGCCGAGCAATGCAGGATGATATTTTTGCCTGCATTAATATCGGTAATTACGGCTGCTAATAGATCTGCTGGCGATTTATGGACAGTTAACGTCCGTTTGCCTGCAACGGGTTTGTAGTCGTTAATTGCCAACCACAACGGCATCCCACCTGTCAGTTTTTGGACGTACTCGATCGTGTTGGCGGACAAGTCAGCATCGCTTAAAAAGACCGTCCCACCCGTCTCAGCGATCGTTTGGAGCAATAGCCCAAAATTAGCCAGGATCTCGGCTCGTTTGCTAGAGCAGGTGTTTGAGTTGAGTAAATGCCAAATTACCTGTTCGGCTTCGTCAATCACCACTGCTGCACCCTCCCACACTTTAGGGTCGAACTTGATTTGGGAGTTAGCATGTAAGCTGTCAACGCACAACGAGAAACCTAACAATTGCCCATGCTGCCATACTTCGCTCACATGGGGGATACCCAACCGATCGGCAAGAGCTTGGGCGAGTTGGACGCGGTGGGTCAAGATCAGTACGCCGCGCCCGTCGTTGATATACTGCTCGACTTGATGTGCCAGCCACTCGGTTTTACCTGTGCCTTTGGCAGATTTGACCCCAACGATCTTACCTTCCAGTTTGTCCGGTCTGACCGTTGCATCGACCCAGCGGCTATTAATCCTTACCGCCTCATACCGATCCAGGCTAAAATTGCCCTGGAGCCGCCAAGTGTCTAAGGATAGACGTTCGGCATAAGTCCCATCGAGTACGGCAGCTCCCTCATGGTAAATCAGGTCGTCTACGCCTTTATGTGCGTGAGTCCAAGCCATCACCGATACTTTACAGCCAGACCGCTCTAGCAACCGTCCGGTTTTATCGATTGCTGTACGGACAGCGGCGATCGTGTTCGGGTTGGTATCCAGATCGAACGCAAACACCAACTCCCGCTCTGGCTGTGTGAATGCCTTGAGTTGGGGGATGAGGTAAGGTTGGCACGATTCGCCCTCACGTTGGGCGCGATAGCCGCCATAAATCCCTGGCAACCCGATCGCACAATATCCCGCCGATAACAATGCAGCGGCTTTTTTAGCCCCCTCTGTGGGCACGATCGACACCGCTGGAGTGTCTTTGACCCACTGCCAAAAATCCCGATCTTCGGCTTGAGGGCTGACGGTTACAGGCATCCGTGCCAAGTATTTAGCCTCTAAACCGTTTGTAGCCGCGATTTTGAGTCCGATCTCCCAAGTTACCCGCAAAGCAAACAACTCTGTCGGTTGCCCGTGGGGATGTTCGTATTTAATCGTTTTGCGCTTGATGTCATCGATACGCGGGTTATACGGCTTGAGACAGCCCCACTCGCTAGGCTGCATGGTGAGCGGATCGATACCGCGACACCGCCAGCCGCCCGTTGCAAATTGTTGGTAGATCCGTAAATGCCCATCGATCAATCGCCCATCGTTGCGGCGTTTGGCGTTGCGGACGATAAATGCGAATGCTTCGGTTTGACCGACCTCACTAAAATTTAGTGCTGCTATTTGGGGGTCGATTGCGCTCTGTTGTAACTCGGACTGTAATTTTTGTTGTGTCATTTGGCGATCTTCTAGATCGCTCTACCCTTTGTCCCGTTTACTCTCTGATTGAAATGGCTGAGAAAGAGAGTAAAAACGTTGCATGTCCACCCATACGGGGGTACACTAGTAGTGCCGTCTAAAGCAATACTAGTTACGTGTAATTCCGCCCTTTTTGAAGGCGGCGGTTGGGAGTTGAGCGGTGGCTCCTGTAAATTACGGTTATTCACCCTAGCGAGTTCTCCCTATCAAGGCGAGGATTTTCTGCTGTTTGGGCTACTGCTTATATTATTCCCTTTTTTGCGCCTCAAACATCCTATTTTTCCGGTAGTAGCATAAATTTAATTAAATCGTCATATTCCACGACATAAGCAATGCTAGTAGTACGCACCTTTAAAACTCTAGCTCGACCAAATTCGATCCATTGCTCTGGCGCATTAGTAGCAGCGATCTTAGCTCCTTGTGCGAGCACGATCGCCTTAATAATCGGTGCGTTACGCTCGCTATAGCTATTACCCATTAACGGATGTCTATCTTTCCTCAAATCGAGTAATGTATTTAATTGCTCGATTGTCTTGGTTAAATGATTGTATCTTTTGGGATTCTTACCTTTTTTTGTCACAAAGAAATCCTGAAGATTTTCATTCCACTTAATCGAAGCATCTTCACTAGATCTCACCATCAAAGCAAAAATTCTTCGGTCTGGCATCCTCACAAATAAATCGATAATCGCACTATTGGTTTTAACTCTTGGTACGATCGTCACATTTTCATCGCCAAATTCTTCCAATATCGTTTTAGCAACTAGGTACAATCGACGCACTCTCCAGAGATAGTCTGATTGAGTCAATATACCCGATAGAGCGACACCACCCAATGACAGGGCAGGGTTAATGACTGAGAATAGTCCGAGCATCGAACTGGCAACAGTACCACCAAGAATAATTTTCGCCAGTAAATCTGATTCCTGTTTTAACCGCTCTACTGCTTCTTTGTTTTGAAGGTATTCATCTTTTTTGCCAGTATAAAGCGACAGGATATCTACATCTGTATCTATAAAATTTTCATTAATTATTTCACTCATGATTATTTGACAAAAACATCAATTCTTAAATACTGATTGCAAATCTAAACTGAAACCAGACAGCACATCTTCACCGCTTAACACAGTCGGAGCTTCCAACACCTCAACATCCCGCCCCAAACGGTAAATCTCGACCTGTTGCTTTTGTGGGTCTATCAGCCAGCCCAGGCGCACTCCGTTGTCTCGATACTCCTCCATCTTTTCTCGCAGCTTGGGCATTCTATCTGTATCAGAGCGTAGCTCGATGACAAAATCGGGGACTACTTCAGGAAACTTAACGCCAGCAGGGATATTTGCTAGTTTGGATTTCTCAATCCATGTCACATCGGGAGATCGAACGGCTCCATTTGGGAGGGTAAAGCCGCCAGACGAATCAAAAGCTCGACCGATCTTAGTTTGGCGATTCCATGTCCAAACCTCCCCAAATAAATCTCCGTTTTTCTCCGAACTTTCCCAACCTGCTGGTGCCATTACAATCAATTCTCCATTTGCCATTAGCTCCAGTCGCAGCTCTGGGTTATCAAGACACAGCTTCTCGAACTCTTCATGGGTGATGCGAAGAGTAATGCTATGAATGTCTAGTAAGAATGGTTTAGTTTCTAATGATTGCATCTTTACTTTCTTCCCGTCTCTTTATCGCTCCTGGCATCTCAATTATATATGGCACTACCGAGCCGTGTTTGGGACAATCCCGTTCGGTCTGACTCGGCGAGGGGCGAGCGGAATTCGACCAATCTGGCAAATCAGGTACCGATAAATACGATTATCGGAACTTGAAATCTCACAGTAAAATCGGCTCGAATCCAATTCAGACAAGGGATTGAAGGGATAGATGGTAGTAGTTATGGTGGATTTGACTAGATCGACGACGTAGATCGCATGGGTAGATATTTAGTCAGAGTTTGCCCTTTCACGAGCGCGGCATCGAGATTCGTAGTCAGAACAAAGGTTTTGGGATGCGGGCAGTACCACCCTACAGAACTTATTTAGTATCTAAATCTCTAACTCTTCCATAACGAACGCCAAGTATCGATTTGGTCGGGATTGAATTTCTCGAAGATTGGTTCGATTTTATCTAAGTCTTGCTCGATCGATCTTTTTCCTGTTTCTTCATCGATGGCAATATAGTAAGCTCCTTCTTGATAACACTGCGCGATCGTCACAATTAGGCTGGTGACACATTCGGCATAGATTACTGGCTCTTTGCCTGGGAATTGACAGTAAACGGGGGAAATCATTCTTTCCTCATTGTCGCAGAGGACATAATAGATTTCTTGTCGATCGCCATGAAATAGTCGAATGAAGTAGGATTGACATTCAAAAGTATAATTTTGAATAGCTTGCTCTATGGGATAAAAATATAAACCAGGAGCAATTTGATAGCTCCCATCATAACCTAAGCATAGACTCTGCAACTCTTGAGATAATTTAAAAGGAAAGCTGTTGAAAAAACATTCAAATTCAAATGTTTTTTTAGTTACTAGCTGTTCACTTACATCTGGATTAAGATAATGATAAAAATCATCATGATAAAAGAATAGCCAGTCGGCAATCTTGCTAATTGAATTGAAGATTAGTGCATGATAATTCAACCAATATTGATGTTCTCGATCTGGCACTTCTTCACGGAATTTTTTATAACCAATATTGCATATTAAAACACAAGCAATATCTTCATTAAATTCTATTTTTTGTTCTGACAATATCCATGATGATTGCCAATCATTAGGATGAATTTTCCCGTACTTATCTGAAATAATGATGCCGTGATTACAATAAATTTGATGGCCATCTATAAATTTAATTGCTGCTTTACCCTCGGCATGGGTTAGTAATTGTCTGTCTAAATACAATTCTATTGGTCGTTCTATGATTATACAAGTATTCTCGAATGCCACTATATAAGGACATTCTTCACATAGAGATTTCCACGTATTCCAAATTTCCATGTTGCATTCATTACTAATCGAATTGACATGTAAATCGTAATACCAAGGGTTGGTATATCTAAACTCAAATAGATAGATCTGAAAAAAAGTATTCTCATCAAAAAATGGTGGATTATTATTTATTAAAGTAGAATTATAGTAGATACACTCACACAAATGTTGAAATAATTCTGACCGATCGAGGTGACAATACTTACTTTCACCATGAGGCTTTTTGAAATATAATTCATCAGTTCGATCCCAAATACTTTTTCTCAATTTATCTTTTAAACACGATCTTAGGAAGATATATTTAGATAAATCTAGCGTTCCAAGCATACCAGTATTGACATACGGACTAGGAAGAAAAATTAATTCTGGAATTGGTAAATTGAGTATAGTATATGCAGACTCAACTGCTGCTTTAGCTCTGTCTTTGTCTATTAAATGAGTTGAAAATAAAATTTTCTCCCATTTTTTGATATAAGACTCGGCTAAATTCACTTCTTTGTCATTAATAAAATTGATAAGGTCGTCCATATAAATACTATATATCGATCGAGCAATATTTTATTTGTATGAGATTAAGCAAGACTGAAAATTAATAAACTATTCCTCCATCTGACTTTCTCCAAAAAGATTGAGGTAGTTTGCTAGGAATCGAAACAATTCCATACCATTTTTTATCAGGATCTCCCGCAATGATACCTAAGTTTTTGAGAGGAATATTCATTAAAGAGCCTTGAACAGGTGCTTCTAGACGACGAACTAATCTGAGTGATACTATCGATGGATAATTTGTGGGGCCACCTTGTTCTGTCTTGAAAAATGGATATTCATCACAATTTCCTTCATCACGAAATCCAGGATAACTATTTATTCTGCTAAAATTTCTGCGTGCCGTTGTATTGCATTCAGGTGTTAAGGTATACCATACAGTTTTTGGTAATTGCTGAAATGCTAACATAGCTGGTCTTCCAGAACGAATGGCATCTTTGACATGTTCTGATGTTGTAACTATAGATTTAATACCCCCACTCTCAGCCGTCATTCCATAGAAAACAATAGGAAATTTTGTATTGTTCTCTTCAGATTCCTCTGTAGTAGTCATCTCCTTGAGAATATAAGCAGCTAAAGCTAATAATACTAGTGTTCCTATTTTAGCTCCAGTACCGCTACCACCAAGAGTTCCACCAGCCGCAATAGCGCGACTTAAAGCACTACCGACAAAATTAAAAATTGCATTGTTATAAGCTGCCATTTGTGCATCTAAAGCAGACGAATCAGCTAATGTTCCTGCTAATGAAAACATCCCACTAGGATCGGTATTATTAATCGGATTACCATGCACGTAACCGTACTTATTCAACGACAACGGTTCCTCTAACATCCCCTCAAAAGGATCTCTCCCCGTAAACCTCCCCTGACTCGGATTATAATACCGCGCTCGTAAATAATACTCCCCTAAATTCTTGTCAAACTGCTCTCCAGTATAAAGATAATTATTTACCGTCGTACCGCTCGAACTAAGCGTATTCCCATACGCATCATAGATATAAGAGTCGGTAATATTCCCACCAATATCCGTCAAGAACCGCGTACTTCCCAACCCATCTGCATGATAGAAAGACTTAACCCCACCCCGTTCCTGTGAAATTAAACCTAACCCATAGGTATACTCAGCAGTCGGCACTCCACTAGCATCATACTCCATCAACACCGTCGCATGAGGACGATTCCGATCGACTAAATACCGTGTCTCCACTCCATTAGTCTTACTACTCACCCTCACCCCATTAGGATCGTACTGATAGTTAGTAGTACTCGCATCAGTCACCGACTGAATCAAACGGTTTTCGATATCCCAAGTATTGGTTGTCAGACTAGTTCCATCCCCACGAGTGAGATTATTCCCATTCAGATCGTAGGTAGAAGTAGTAATCTTACTCCCATTCGTTTCAGTTAATAACCTGTCGTTATTATCGTAAACATAAGTAGTCACCCCAGCCACCGAATCAGTCTTACTAACTCGATTTCCAATTGGGTCATACACATAACCCGTAGTCCGATTACCGTTAGTACTATCAGTAATCTGTTCCGTTAATAACCTATCGAGCTTATCGTAACTATAACCAACCTTCCGTCCACTATTCTCTAGTAGTTCAACCCGTTTACCCCCAGCATCGAGAGTATAGGTATAACTAGCAATTACCCCATTCGCATTACTCGTTTCCTGATTAATCAGACGATTGAGTAAGTCATAATTGCGCGTCTCTACCGTCCCATCAGCCATCTGAATCTTCGTCCGATTCCCCGCTTTATCGTAAGTGTAAGTCGTCACGCCACCATTTTTGTCGGTGACTGTTGTCAGCTCGTTATAGCGATTGTAGCCATAAGTAGTCGTTCCAGCTATTGTAGTAATACTCGTCCGATTGCTGGCTTTATCGTAAGTATATTGGAGCGTTTGACCGTCAGTTTCGGTTTGTTTAATTAACCGATCTCGTTGGTCATAATTGTAGCTGGTAGTGCCTCTGGTATCGAGTGTACTGCTCAGTTGACCATTCAGGGTATAGGCGTAAGTAACGCTGTTATTCGCGCCTAGCTGCTTAGTTTTGAGCCGATTCATCGCATCGTAGCTATAGGAGATCGTCCGACCATTAAAATCGGTAGAACTAGTAATATTACCAATCGCATCATAACTGGTAGTCGAGCGTTGTCCGAGCGGGATAATCGTCGCAGTCCGACGATTTAGTGCGTCGTATTCATAGCTGGTGATGTGAAGATTAGCATCTTTAATACTGGTGAGATTGCCAATGATATCGTAACTATAACTAGTCCGCTGTCCGAGTGCGTCGATAACGGCGGTATTACGATTGCGTTCGTCATACTCATAACTAGTGCTGTTACCCATTTGGTTAGTTTGGGATACAACTTGACTGAGCTTGTCATAGGTGATGCTAGTTTGCGTCCCATCGGCGTAACGGGTGTTAGTTAAGCGATCGAGGATGTCATATGTATAATAAGTAGTGTTACTTAACGGATCGGTTTCAGTAAGTTTATTTCCGGCGTTATCGTAGGTGTAGGTTTTGCGCCGACAGAGACAGTCGCTACGGGATTCGATTAATTGTCCGGCGATGTCGTATTCATACTCTTCCCGATTGCCATTTTCGTCGATAGTGGCGATAACTCGACCGAGTTCGTCGTATTCTGTTTGAGTACGGGGATTATCGGTAAGATCGTTTGGAGTATCATCGGCATAGATAGTTGATGTCAACCGATTGAGTTTATCGAATTCATAGTAAGTAATCCGTCCTAATTGGTCGGTCGAACTATCACGATTACCAATGACATTATAGGTATTAGAAATGCGGGTACCATCGGCAAATTCAGTGGCAACAAACCGACTCAGATTGTCATAAATATATTTGGTAGTTTGACCGAGAGCGTTAGTTTCAGTCAGTCTTCTACCAGTGGTGCTATAAGTATAAGTCGATTTATTACCCAGAGCATCTTTCATCCAAGTAGCCCTTCCAGCAGCATCATATTGATACTCGCTAAATCGACCCAATTCATCAAATGATTTCACGACTCGACCGACTTTATCATACTCGGCTTTCGATCGAGGATTATCGGTGAGATCGTTAGGAGTAGCATCGGGGAGAATAGTTTCGACTACTCGACCTAATTTATCATAGATAGTCTGGGTGGTACGTCCTAAAGCATCGGTGGTAGCTATTTCGCGATTGAGTGCGTCGTAGGTAGTAGAAGTGGAACTACCATCGGCTAGAATAGTTTTAATTAAGTTACCGCGCTCGTCATACTGGTATTCAGTGCGACGATTATTCATGCTTTCTTGAATGATGGCTGTTTGTCGTCCGAGTGCATCGTATTCATACCGAACGATTCGTCCTAAAGCATCGGTGTTCGAGGTAACTTTACCGCTATTATCGTAAGTCCATTTTTTCTCACTATATACGGTAGCAACACCATTTTTGAGGACTGTTTCAACTTCACTTAAGAGCTTGCCATCGGCATTATATGTGTAATTAGTGGTGTGTCCGGTGGGGTCGATTTTACTAGTTACTCTTCCAAACCTGTCGTAGACAAAGTTATTTGCTTGTCCTTTATCGTCGATGATGGAGGTGATTTGACCGGAACCATCAAAGACACTTGTGGTTCGTCCGATCGCATTAATCGTAGCAGTTTGATTGCCTCTAGCGTCATATTCATACTTAGTAGTTTGACCCAGAGCATTAACTTTTTGGGTGACGAATCCAAATTGATTATAAGTATAGCGAGTGGTGTTGCCTAAACCATCTGTTTCGGTGAGTCGATTGCGGTTGGAATCATAGGTATAGGATCTGGTGCTACCTTCAGCATCAGTCTCAGACAACATATTAGTATCATCATCGTAAGTCCGACGAATAATCCCACCATTAGCATCCACCTCAGTAATAACATTACCCCTGACGTCATACTCAAAAGTAGTAGCATTACCCAAAGCATCCTCAACAGTCTGAATCGAATTTAACGGAGCGTAGACAAACTCCACCCCATTCCCACTGCTATTCGCCGTCTTCTTCAGCCGTCCCTGCTCATCATACTCAGTCTTAACCGCCGCCCGATAGAACCTATACAAATCCAGACAAGCTAGATTGATGTCTACTTCCTACTTCAACGGGGGCATCGGAGCGGCTATCCCTCTGTAGGCTTCCAGGCGCAAGCTGCACCCAGTATAAAAATTAAGCTAATATAAGAGCTTGATTTCTCAAGTTAATGGCAGCGTTGAGATCGCGGTCGATACTTGCATTGCACTGTTGACAGTTAAAAACACGTTCTTTGAGCGACATATCTTGAATATGTCCACAGCCAGAGCAAGTTTTAGAGCTTGGAAAAAACCGATTTACGGTAATCAATTCGCTACCATATAACTCACATTTATAAGTTAGCTGGCGACGAAATTCGTACATACCTAAATCTGCAATTGATTTAGCCAAGCAATGATTAGCCATTAATCCCGATACATTCAAATCTTCAATCACCACTTGGCTGTGGCTTTTAGCCAAATGGGTTGTCAATTTATTGAGCGTATCTTTACGGATGTTTGCAGTTCTCGCATGTTGTTTAGCTACCTTCATATTCGCTTTGTGGCGATTCTTTGAACCTTTAACTTTGCGACTAGCCGCCTTTTGAAGTCTAGCCAATCTAGCTTGAGATTTGCGATACGGCTGCGGATTTGGAAAGGTTTCACCAGTACTCAGGGTGGCTAGAGTTTTAATTCCCAAGTCCACACCAACAGCCGTCAACATTTTGACAGTTGGATTTGGCTCGATTTCATAGCTGAAAGCTACAAACCAACGATCGGCTGTTCGACTAACGACCGCTGTTTTAGGTGCCAATCCTTGAGGTAATCGCTCGTAAGTCTTCAAAATTCCTAGTTTTGGTAGTTGAATCGAACGATGTTTGATTTTAATAGTCCCTTGCAATGTGAAAGAATCATGCTGTCCTTTCTTTTTGAATCTGGGAAAACCTACCCTTCGACCATTTGCCATCTTTTTGCGAAAGAAGTCAGAGAATGCTGAAGATAAATGTCTAAGTGCATATTGGGGACTAGTTTTTGATACTTCATAATACCAAGGGTTTTCAGCTTTTACCCACTTAACTAAAAATTTATGCAAATCGATAGCTGAGGGAAATCTCAACTTATCATCAGGATTTTCTCGATTGTAGTTGAGGATCTTCTGACATAAATCTAAGCCCCAGTTCCAAGCATGACGGGCAACGCCAGCGTGTTTAGCTAGTTGAGTTCGTTCTCGATTATTTAGCTTTAGTTCGGTCTTGAAACTAATCCGCATAATTATTTTGCCACCTGATCGGTTCTTCAATTATTTTCTTGTCAGGGCGAGAATCCTCGCCCCATCAGGTTTAGATGTCGAAGTGTTTAGTCGTGTGGATAAATAACGCGGTGGCGATATCTTTAACCTGCGGTGGATTCAGTTCGACGGTTGTAGGCATATTCGCAGCGGTGTTTAGTCGGGTAAGGTTCAAGGGTCGCCCCTATCCCCTCCCCTAAGAACCGTGCATGAGACTTTCGCACTCACACGGCTCAAGCCTTACTTCAAGCGAGTTAACTTGGTTTTTGAGTGTTCCTGTTGATGACACGATGCGTGTAAATGCTGTAGGTTTTCTAGGTCGTCTAGTCCGCCTTGAGCGACAGGTACTATATGATGGATATCCAGTTCTTCACCGTTGACTAGGGATTCGCCACATATTGGACATTTCCAATTTTGGTTTTGAGCGATTTTATAGTTCCGCGAATTGCGTTCAAATCTACTCTTTCCATTGTTTTTGGTGCGTTTTTCCCAGTAATCTTTTAGTGACGGGTCGTCTGGTGATGCGTTACCTTTAACTTTTGTGTGGCGTTCGATTGGTTCGTAGTCAATGGCATATAAGGTAAGAAGCTTTTCGCCACCGCGCCGATCGTCAGTTGAACATGCAAATGTCCAACTAACACCCTTTATAGTTTTGAAGTATTGCTTCTTAATCCATCTTCTTCCTTTGTTGGGATGTCTACGTTTAGCCCAACTCCAAAGATATTTCCATACTCTGTTAGAGATATAAGAAAAGGCTTTCTTGCTAACTTGACCTTTGTAATAGTTAGCAAAACCTCGGAGAATTGGATTGAGCTTTCTTATGACTACCTCTTGTTCATACCCATTTAAATCCTTTATTATCCCCCCTATTCTTTTGCAGAATTCTAGGACTTTCTGTTTAGATGGTTTGATGAGAATTGTGTCATTGTAATGACGGTGGTTGAATCCGAGAAAGTCAAAGCCATCTTCCATTGATGTGATTTTCGTTTTCTCCGTGCTGAGTTCAAGACCTCTTTCTGATAACCATTGTTGTATCTGTATTTGGGCTTTCTCTAGACTTCCTTTGTCTTTAGCCGTGACAATAAAATCATCAGCGTATCTAACCACACTTACTGGATAAGATATATCTTTCCATTTTGGGTGTATTATCTGATTGGTGGTTTTAATGAATGTTTCTAAACCATGCAATCCGATATTGGCTAATAGAGGTGATAATGGAGTAGGAACAAAGCGCACCTCTAAACCTTACGGTTTATGTGTTTCTTCATTCCTCTCCCCAAACCGGACGTG
>NZ_PVWO01000585.1 GCF_003003845.1 Chamaesiphon polymorphus CCALA 037
CTTTCCCCCTTCCCCTTTTCCCTTTCCCCCTACTAAGTCCCCACATAAATATCCAATTCCGGTAAATCCAGCGCAGTGGGCTTATTAGAGCTGGCTGCTTCTGTAAATGCTTTGGCTCGGTTTTCGATCGCGAGGACACCTTCAGGGTTGCGACTGTAGAGACTCTTGACCCGATTTCTGGCCGTGAGCAACGAATCTGCATCGATTTGAATGTTTTGACCCCGACCTTTGTAGAACTGCATCTTGGCGGCAACAATCGCCATTTGCTCTAGTTCTGCACCCGTGTATTTATTGGTGGCTTCAATAATTGTCAACCACTCTTCAATGCTCATCGCTCCATGTTCTGACTGGGCATACCGTTTATCGAAGCGGGCGCAGTGCAGTTGGAGAATCTGCTTGCGCTCGTCAGAGCTGGGGAAATCGACATAGAACACCCTGTCGAATCTACCCGCACGAGTGAGTTCGGGCGGTAGGTTTTCGAGGCGGTTCAAAGTGGCAAGGACGAATGTGGCGGAAGATTTTTCGTTGAGCCAGGTGAGGAGAATACCGAGTAATTCCTTGCCATGTTCGTCAACGAAGAACTTATCGAATTCGTCTAGGTAAGGCATGTTGGGCGCACAAGCATCAATGCGAGAGAGCAGTTGCTTGAATTTAGCAACGCCGCCAGATTTAACGACATCGATCCCGATATTCACCAGGGGAAATCCCAATTTTTGGGCGCAGATTTTAGCAAAATAAGTCTTCCCCGCCCCAGGTATGCCTACCAGAATCCAGCCTCTAGGCAATGGTAGACCGCATTCTCGTGCCGCAGGGGTAAAGTCCATTTTGACTTCTGCTAGAGCCTCTTTGACTAGATCCATGCCCCCAATATCTTGGGTGGTGGTGTCGCCAATAAATTCGAGTCCGAAGGATTTGAATAGAGTGTACTTGTAGTCTAAAAGTCGATCGCCTAAAGTTTCGAGGTTGGTAAGAACATCGCGATTGGCTCTAATTCCAACAGTAATTTCTTCTATTGTTAAACCCGCTAAAATGTTTACCAGTCGGGGTGATTCGGCGATGTTAATTCCCTGTTCTAATAGGAGCGTGGTTAGCTCGAAGTTAGTAGGAAGCGGGAACTTATATTCCCAAATAATCTGGCTCAGGTAAGAGGGAATATGCCCTCGTCCCGATTCCATGAAGATGACCAGACATTCTCGATTTAGCTGATTGAGTCTGGCGAACAGTTGCGAGATTGCTTGATAACAACCTTCTCGCTCTATTGGTGATACTGCATCGATCGTCGCAAATAGATTCTCGAATACATACAAGCCATTGATATTAGCTTGTAACGAGCTAATTGACTCGATCGCAGCCTTAGCTGGATGAAGATTTAGCGTTCCACCCATTGTCGATAAGGGCTGAAAATCGGGCTGCAATAACGACCACAAATAGACAGGTTTATTTAACTCATCACCCACTAATTGAATTTTGTCAAGAGTATGTTGACGATCGATTACTGTTGTCTCGACCTTAATTAATGGATAGTTTCTAATTAAGTTTTTCAACATTACTGCTCGATCCCCTCTGCTCGATCGAGATCTGGGGCTTCTGTTTGGAGTATGGTAATCGGTTGTCCATTGGCTGGGCTTTGAGGCTCTGTGGTTGAAATTTCACCGTTTGGCTTTGAATTCAGTTCGTGGAGGTTGACCGGAATTTCTGGTTCCTCCTTGCCAAAGGTAGAGCCATAGGGCGGTGGTGGTGGGGCGAATCGCGATGTGGCGGTAGGTTGAAGATTGGAAGTTTTCTGAGTTGTTGGGGATGTAGATTGAGATTTAACGGGGGTTTTCAGTGCGGGTTGCTGATTTTGGGCTTGTAACTGTCGTTCGAGGGCTGCTACTTTGAGCATCAGGGCTGCTACTTCATCGGTCGAAGTTTCCAGTACTGTTGCTGGTTGCCAAGTTTTAACCGCATCGATAGTCTGAGGCTTACTCTGAAGGTGACTTTGAAGCCGCTCGATCCGCTGTTCCAGTCCGATTAATTTGTTTGCCAAGTGTGAAACTTCAATCTGATGTAGCGTCTGGGGATGTCGCTGCTGTTCGTGGGCGTTAGCATTTTGCGCGGTACGAATCAGATCGCTAATGACCCTAGCTTGTAGTTTTAGATCTGCGAGTCGATCGTTCGTCTGTTCTAACCCTTCAATATACTGGGATTGCTCGGCGGTGGGAGCTGTTGCTAGTCGTTCTAGATCTACTGAATCGATCCGATCGAGCGACTCTGCAACCGAAGCTAGATCTCGCTCTAGACTGCTCGTGCGTTCGCGCTCATCTGTGAGTAAGTTGAAATCGATCGACAGCCGCTCGGATGTGAGATTGACAAACTTCATTAATTGCCGTTCGGCATCTGCTCCTCGCGTCGCTTGCACCGCGATCTTGCCCTCGCGATCGACATCAAAATCGAGCAGAGTCCGATCGGATTTGGAATCTCTAACCGTGTAATTAATCGCACCGTTGGCAGTGACAGATTTATAAAATATATAATCCCGTTCGAGTTGCCGTCCGCGATCGAGGGAGCCAGTCAACTGTTCGAGTCGATCGATAAAAATTGCGGCGCGTCGATAATTGGTATCGCTTAATTTCTCTCCTTGAGCTAACCGATCGAGATCGGGGATCGATATTTTATCTAATCGGGCGCGTTCGCTAATTGCTGCGGTTTCTGTTTGGATAGCTTCATTCTGGCTATGCTTGAGAATCGACAACCCACCCAGAATCAATCCGGCTGTCGCTCCCACCAAATTAGCTCCAATCCAGAAACCTAAGTTGTAGCCGAGTTTATGCGCCCACTCATCGATCTGTTGAATCTCTCTGGTTTTGTCGTCTTTATTAGTTTCAAGCATAATTTTTAAGCGATAATTTTTTTGCTCAATTCGACAAGTTCGTCCAGAGACATTGCATTGTAATTGCTGGAAACTGTCGCTACTTCCCCGCCGTTCATCGCTCTTTCCAACCGCTCGGTTAAGTGAGAAAAGATAGTGACTCCATTCCGTTCGGCGATCGCCAATCGGCCATCGAAATACATCAAGTGATACTCATATTGACGATCTTCTACCCAGTGAATGTAACTGCGGCCATTATCATCCCGCCACAGTTTCTCGTACTCGTTCCAGCACTCGGTAATAGCTGGATGTCGATCGAATTTGGGTAACTGTTGCGATGTCTCGATTTCAGACTGAATTTGGTGGTGAGTTTTCATGTTGGGGTGTGGGGTGTCGGGAGG
>NZ_PVWO01000113.1 GCF_003003845.1 Chamaesiphon polymorphus CCALA 037
GACTCCAATCCAAATTTCAAATACGATTCAACATATCTACAACCTTATTCTATAATCTTCTGGCGGGAAGGGAGTATGTCGGTATAGCTAAAGATAATGGATCTTCAATTCGCTTGAATTTAGCCAGTGCTAGTAAAGGTAAATATGTCGCCAAGAATGGTACTACGGCCTATACTGTGACACGAAATAGTTTGAAAATTACCCAAAATGGTCGAGTCCTGCAAACTCAACCGTTGCGGGTAAGCCAGTGGCGGGATTGAGTGTTGCCAGCGATTGAAATCGCCGCTAGTGATGCAAAGTCCGCCTACGCGGACTAATATAATATCCTAGTCCGTGTAGGCAGACTTTGCGCCATGAGCCACGATTTCAATCGTTGGCGGTACTAGAACGAAGCAAATATCCTTAACCCGAACTGACGCAAACGATATGTTTTGCACAAGGTGATTTACAAAGAATATAATTCAATATGATATCTATTAGTCAATTTACTCGAACGACTCTGTTATACAGTTTAGCTTTGTCATTAACATCGATAGCGATCGATAGCTTACATTTCTATGTATTAGCAGAAATTCCTAAAATTGGAGTTTACAATGCTGGTTCTAGATATATCACTGTTGCACGTAAAGGTAATCGATATTGTTATCAAGGAGTTTCAATTCCTCACAAAAGGTACGCTGTTGCTGTTGGAGAAACTATTGGCTCTCTTTCTCCTTATCGTGATGGGCTAATTATTGAGGGTTTGAAGCGTCGCAATCGTCAACTAGTTCTCAGTCAAGGAGAAAATTCATTGCTAGTTAAGTTTGGCCAAGAAGAGCCTCAAATATATGAACGTGCTGGTGATTTTAATCCTAACGAAGTAAGTAAAGATTTCAAAAAATGTCTTAATAATAAGGGTGTTGTCTATATGGCAGTACCTGGTTCTGGATACAAAATCAGATAGAGCATTTATTATTTATCGATATCTGTAAATAAAGTAACTTAATGTGAAATCATAAAACTAGTGAAATCCTCATCTCCAACTATCTTTTTTCGTTCGATCTCCATAGGTATTACCTCCTTAATATTTTCCACATCAACCAATGCCTTGCCAATTCTTAACGGCTATTATTTTCGATCTCCACCTAATGACTACGAAGGAATAGAAGTTAATAATAACCGCTTTCGTTTTGTTTATGAGGGATCGGATCCTACCGATCCAGTAGATCCTTGGAAAAGTCTATCTCAACTCAAACCCGTCAAGAATGGTTTAATTTTATACAAGAACACGTACTTCTGTTCGAGAAAAATTTATCCAAATAATAAGTACTGTACTCGTAATGGAGGAAAAGGACGGTACAGTTAAACAATTGCTATCTTTCTTTTGTCACCAAATAAATCATGTTTAAAAATCAAGCCTCAATTATCATCATTGGTATTTTTTTAATTACCATGAATGGCTGCCAAAATCCCAAAACTAGTAACGACGTATCTAATTCGCCAACCTCTGATTCAATTGAATCCCCTAACTCTAACAACCGCCTTGATGATGAAATTGCCAGCGAAGTTAAAAATAAATTAAAAGCAAATATACCCGATAGTGATTTAAGAATAAGTGTCGATAATGGCGATGTTACTGTTACGGGTACAATAGCTAGTTCAGATCAAATAGATTTAGGGAAGGAGCAGGTTTAGAGGGTGGAGCAGGAAAATGGCAACCATTTTCAAACTTAAAAGAGGTTAAAAAAGGAGTTGTTTATTATCCATTGAAAGGAGGACAATATTATTGTCATAGAAGTTTATGGCCTGTCAATGATGGTACATACGTATGCAATAAAACAGGGGTTAAATATGAAAAGTTATAGCAAAAGAGGAGATATATTGCAAAATATAGATCGAATGATATATCCGTGACAGTCGATGCTAGAGAAATTAAAGAAGACCGGGCGAACTCACTTTTACAAGCACTACCCAACTAATCTCGATCGAATATCGAGGTCATAAAAAACTATTAACACTAATGGCGGCTGTGTTTTTTGAATTTACTTTTAGCTCAATCGAGTTACAACTTCAATTAATGCTCTCATATCTTAGACAATATTTCGGCGGGTGCGATCGCGATATAATTTTAATATGTATAAACTAACATTAGAGATTGTTTGGAGGTTATATGACGATCGCTAAAGATCCTTGCCAATCCCAGCAACTACTTATCGATATCAGCAATACCACGCTCCATTCAGCCGAACAGTTGGAGCGGTTGCAAAATGATAATCCTAACCTTCACATAGAATTAATGGAGGATGGGAAGCTGATTGCGATCTCTCCAAATAGGAGCGAGTGTGTGGAAACGGCTACTGCGGCAGCAGAAGCTTTACCACCAGCGAATAGTTCGGTTGATGATTCGATATCTTCAAGTGCATACCAATTACCCGAATTAACTCCAGAGGAGACTGCACGAAGATTGGCGATGGTAGAACGTCGCATCGAGCGCGAACGTCAAGAATGGGATAGTTTTACTCCAGAACAAAAAGCCGAACACGATCGCCAATTTGAGGAGTTATACGAGTCTCTGGCGGAGTCGCGGAGATAAGATGATTGTTTTTTTAGATACTAATATTCTCGGATTAGTATGCAACAAAAATACTTCATTTGATGAGTCTCAACAATGTAAGAAATGGTTTGATACCATTTTTATTAGGGGCGTTCGTATTGTTACTTCCGATCTCTGTAACTATGAAGTGATGAGAGGGCTAAAAACTTCCTCGATTAGAACTGGGCAAGTTGCGCCAGGAATTAAATCTCTGGAATCTTTGAGATCGGACGGATTTCTGGAATTCTTAACAGTTTCTACTGAGGCTCTGGATTTAGCTGCTAACCTTTGGGCTAGAGCATCCGCAAGTGGGCAAACCACCAGAGATGAGAAGGATATCGATATCGACATTATTATTTCTGCTCAATATCAACTACTCAAGGATGAGTTTCCAGGGCAACGGGTAATTATGGCGACAACTAATTTGAAGCATCTTTCACTATTTTGTGAAGCCGCTCATTGGCAAGATATTAAACTATAAACAAGATCGTGGCTAGATTGCAAGAGATTCCTACATGAAATTTATTTACCTACTTCCGGCGGTAGCTGTGACTCTGCTCCAACCGACGATCGCCACCGCTTTATCACCAGCACAGATCCAATCGATCGCCAAATCTGTCACCTTGAAGCTCGAAGCCACAGGTGGCGGAGAAAAAGACTACGGCTCTGGCGTAATCATCCAGAAACAAGGTAATAATTACATTTGGCTCTTCATCACCTGGTATGCTAATCTCAGCTTTTTGACCCGAAATCCTTACTGCTAAGCCAAAAATGGCTGAAAAATCTAACAATAATAGATTTTAGGCTCAATCCCTTGTTAGCTATCAATCTGGGCGGAAATCAGCATACTAAGTAATGAAGAGCCTTACATTTTTGCTACCAATGCTCATGTAGTCTGCGGTAATGAGAGAGGATATTTAAAAAAATGTAGCAAACATACTAAATATAATATTGTTACCCCCGATGGTAAATCTCATGCTGCCACCGGTACAGCAGTCAAACTATTACCAGATTTAGATTTAGCGATCGTCCAGTTTCAGAGCGATCGCAATTATCCCGTTGCTACCCTTGGCGACTCAGATAATATCAAAATCGATGCTCCCATTTATGCTGCTGGCTTTCCTTCAAAGAAAGGCTTCAATTTTAATAGCGGTTCGATCGTCGCTAGTGTCAAAAATCGCTTAAAGGGAGATAATGGCAAATATGTCGATAATGGTGGATATACAGTTATCTATGACGCTGCTACATATCCAGGGATGAGCGGTGGTGGCGTATTCGCTCGACAAGGGCAACTTATCGCCATTCATGGTAATGGCGATAAATATCCAAAGGGTTCGCAAACTAATATAGGTAGCGATCGATTCGCCGCAGACTTTAACGCAGAGTTTGGTAAATTGAGCGATGCTTTAACTGAACAAAAGCTAGGCATCAATCGCGGCATTCCGATTAATTATCTCCGCCAAGAGTCGATCGAACTGATGCGCTCTGCTCCAAGAATATCTACAAATAAATCATTCGAGCCGACTACTGCTAATGATTGGTTTATTTTGGCTATAAATAAGACACTTTATGTCGAATATACAGAAGAAAATGCAGAGCCAGAGCGTCAAGATAAACGAGAAGCGATCGAATACTGCACCAAAGCCATCCAGATCAAGCCAGATTATTTCATGGCTTACTATTTACGCGGACGACTTTGGACTCGACTCGATGTTGGCGATAAAGCATTAGCAGATTATCACAAGGCAAGTGCAATTGCACCAACCTCCACATTTAAATATTTGGTTCGCAGTGATGCTCGATCGAGAACGGACGATCTGAAGGGAGCTTTAACCGATGTTAATAAAGCGATCGAACTCAACCCCAATTATGCTCTCGCTTATGCTGCGCGTTCTGGTATGTATTCCCGAATTAACAAACCATCAATGGTACTTGCCGATCTGAACCGCGCGATCGCACTCGATCCCGACAATCACCAATATATTTTCGCCCGCGCTGCCACCAAATTATCGACATCAGATCCCCAAGGTGCAAAACAAGATGCCGATTTAGCAATAGTTACAGCAAATCGTGCTGGAGATGTTGATTATGCCGATATTTATCAAAAATATCTAGACTTAGCAACTACTCAATATAGCCAGTCCCGATCTACTGGCAAAAAAATTAATCCGAATATTGTCATTTCCCCAAATGCCGATATGGTCGAATTTTATTTAGTTAGGGCTAACCAAAAGAAATCCAAAGGCGATCTTCAGGGTGCTTTAGCAGATTATAATAAAGCAGTCGAACTTCAGCCGACAGTATTGGTTCTGCTATCGAGAGCTGGATTTAAAGAGAAAGAACTCAAAGATTTTGCTGGCGCAGAAGCCGATCTTAGTCGAGTAATCGAGCTTCGATCTGACGACCCTACTTACTACCTATTTCGGGTTAACTTGAGAAGATTGAATAATAATCGAAATGGTGCGATCGCTGACTTGCAGCAAGCAGCCAAACTTTATAAGCAAAGAGGCGATGACAAGAACCATGCTTTCATGCAGCAACTTATTCAATATTTTCCGAGCAACTAAACATCGATCGGATCTACAGTAAACCTGTATATTTATTATTTAAAATTAATAACATAGATCGACTTTCTTATTATTTTTTCATAAATTCGGGACTACCGAGGATTAATGCCGCGCGAATTTCTGGGCTGCTGGTGGAAATCGCTTGTTGAGTGCGAGTAGAAAAGTTATTGCCCAAAGTAGCTGCTAATTTTAGCGGATCGATCGCGAACATCTGGCTAGTTGGTAAAGTATTTGCGGCAGTAGTTGTCGATGCCGAGATTGGTAGTTTACCATTAGCTAAATTCGTTGCATAATTAATCCGCCGCGTCATACTATCGGGATTTAACCAGGCTTCTTGAGTATTTTTATAACCATTCGGCGTCGGACAGCCATAGATGGGCATTCCTTGTTGTCTGAGGAAGTCATTTAATGGTTTGACATTATTGAGTTCTATCCCAGTCGATCGAATAGACGAGATGGCATATTGATATGGTGTTTTAAATTTGGTGCCATAGTATTTGCCATTCCAAAATTCAGGACTCTGAAATAAGGTGCCCAATACTAATTTGATATCGCCATCGGTAGCCAGAAAGCTTTTTGAGAGTCGATCGACTAAACTTTTGGGTGGATTGTCACTTACAAAATATTGAGCCAGTTTAAAGCTAATCTGACGGGCGGTACTGGGATGTCGGGAGAGGAGATCTAGAGCTTGTTCACCTTCATCGATACCGCTACCGACGATTGGACGATCGAGAAACACTTTATTACTAAAATCATGTCGATTGCGATTAAATTGAAAACTATAACCGTCGGGAATCTTCTGTCCCGGTTGCTTGAATCCCCACCCTGTAAAAATCTTTGCTAGTGTAACTACATCCGCTTGTTTGTAGCCGCCATCAACGCCCAATGTATGGAGTTCCATCAGTTCGCGGGCATAGTTTTCATTCAAGCCGCGATTCTGACCTTTTTTATTTACATTCGGCGCGCTATTTCGCCAATTATCTAAATAAAATAACATCGCTGGATGTCGAGCAGTCGCACCTAATAAATCTCTAAATTTACCGAAAGCATGAGGACGAATGGCTTGTCGTTCGTAAGCACCCACCCACAGTCTAGCGATCCCTTTATCTGCATAAACATTGAAATGATTATACCAAAAATCCACCATCACTTCTTGAAGTTGTCGTTCGCTGTATATCGATCGCCAGAGCCTATCTTCGATCGCCTGATTAGTCACTTGTCTGGCTTGTTGTTGCTGAATTTTTCTGATTTCTAATACTGGTTTTTGGCCATCTACTTGGCGATTGGGATTATATCGCTGAAATAACTCGGTGGGCGAGAGATCGATCGTATCTAATGTAGCCAATCTCTCTGCTAAAATTGACGATTCGGCGATCGTATCGGGATTGAGTTGTTGCTGGATATATTTATCAACTCCCAACTTTTGCACGCGATCGATATCGCCAGGACGAATCCCCAACGTCAACCGATTTAAAAGATGAATAACTTTAGGATTGACAGGTGCAGCTTGTGCGATGTTCGCCAAACTCAACCAGATACAGCTAGTAATAATGACTAAATATTTACGAGTATTCACGGTTATTAATTCTCAATTCTCAATTCTCAATTAATCTAACTGTCTTCAGGTTCGCGATCGTCAAACATATCTAGATCTAGATCGGGACTATCTAAGGTAGCGTCTGTACTGACGATCGAGTCGCGAGCGTAAGCTTCTAGAAACAGATTGAGTTGCTGTATTTCAGCCATACTTGGTTCGGGCGGACTAATTATCTGTTGGATCGATCCACCAACAATTCCAGTCGCAATAATCCCAATTCCCCCAACAATATATCGCCACCAAGATCTAGAAACTCGTTGTCTGGTGTCTATGGGTAATCGATCGATCTCTGACATCAGTCGATCTTCCAATTCTGGCAAAGATGGGGGCACACTCGATCGATTTTGCCGCAAGAAGTTAGTTAGTTGAGGATCTTCATCTGGTGAGTTATTCATCGTCTATTTGCCTTGGTTATATTACTATCTCTCGATCGCGATCGATCTGACTGGTGACTAAATCTGAACTCCTGATTCTTCGAGAAACTTTCGCATTCCACTGCGGGCATGAAACAATCGTGACTTGACAGTACCGACGGGAATTTCGAGGATTTCAGCTACTTCTTTTTGGGGGAGTTCTTCGAGATCGTGTAATACTAAAACTGCTCGATGTTCCTCACTCAAGCAACTCAATCCTTTGCGTACCAAATCTTGGTAGTGGAGCTGCATAATATCGGGATCGTCATGTTGAGTGGCGACACTCTGAGCGAGCGTTTGCAGGCGCGATCGATCTTGTGCTAAAGTTTGACGACGATCTGAAGCCACATTCCAGGCAATACGATACAACCAAGTCGAAAATCGCGAACTCTGGCGAAATTTTGCCAACCCTTTCCACGCACGTAAAAATACTTCTTGTGTCAAGTCATCTAACATTGTCAGATCGCAAAGCTGATACAGGATTTGGCGCACGCGAGGTTGATGGCGACGATACAACAGCCGAAAGCTCTGACGATCTCCCTCGACACAACGTTTGACTAACACATCGTCAGCCACCGATTCAACGCGATCTTCCACTCTCAGTACCACCTCGCATTCCCGAGACATCGAGCCATACATCATCCTCTCACACTCCGCTCTACACCAGCTTAGACCGGAGATCGATCGAAAAGGTTCAAAGCTCGTCAGCCGTGGGTATGCTGCCAGTTAAACCGTTCTCTCAAGTACAGTTCTCGATTGTCATGGCACATTTAATTATCGACCCAGACGAGATCCAGCGTCTTGCCAGAATTAGCAGTATTAAAAATCCTCAAGAGTATCGATCTCAATTTAATAATGCTACCGAACGTTTGGCTACACAACTGCGAGGATCTGTTGCTGAATCTTGGAATGTTTGTTTCCCCACATGGCTAGATAGTCTAGGGCGTGTCAAAGATCTCGCATGTGGCGTTCGTAAAATGACCTATGTTCCTTCCTATGCAACCGTTCTAGGTAGGGAGTTTGTACGAGCTTACTCTAACGACTATAGATTTCTTATCGATCTACTTTTTGAAATGCCTGTTAATTCACATGAATATCTTTGTACGTGCGATCTTCTGGAAATGATGGTAGAAGAGTTTCATATCATCAATAAAAATAGTAAACTTGAGGAGTTATATCGAATCGATCGATTGATGCCACCTGTGATAATTTTAGAATTCAGTTGCGATCTTAATTACGAACGCTTAACGCTCATGGGTGAATTTTTACGGCAAGTTGCACTCGATTTCATAATTAATTAATCGATCGAGAGTACCTTATGGTGCTCGAACTATCTTATACTTATACTAACCAGTTCTCTAAATCAGCGATCGCAGTAAAGTCCAATAAATCTTCGCCTAGAGATTCTAATCTTTCTAAAGATAAAGCCTCGATTTTAACCAACAGATCGGAATTGACGCTTCCCAACTTTCGAGTTAACAGTCTGATGACAAACACTCTGGCTTCCTCGATCTTGCCCTTAACCTCGCCTTCCGCCAAAATATCTTGATAAATCACAGATTCCCGCATGATGTCTCTCCGTAATATTTGCTTGACTCTTTCTCGATCTAATACTAACCCAGCTAAAACAGATGCGGTAGCTGCCAAATCCGCCTGAATGCTTGGCGTCGCTATATCCTCAATTCTAGCAGCCACAGACCGTAATACCGACTCTGGTTCGTCGGTTTGTGCCAAACTCGCGAACGGATACAACCCCTGAGATGCTAAAAATATCGATGCTGGTTGCTCCCACAGTCGGATTGATTCAAATTGATGGCGAGTATTCAGAATTTCAAACGTGTTTTGATAAACCAGCTCGCTCTGGGTGCGTTTTAAATAAATAACGATCTGTCTCATCGGTTTAGTACCAAACTTCCGATACGCCCGGAGCCGATAATCCGCCATCCGAAATGGCATATCTGGATCGGGAGATGTTTGAAATTCTAGATGCAGAATTAGACTTTCATTAGTCAACAAGATGATACTGTCAGCGCGAATCGGCTCGACGTTTAACTCTGTCGGATTCATCTCAACGAGCGAAACACGCTCGCCAATTAACCAACTAGCGAAATCTTCAGGAAACTTTTCCGCTAAATACTTACAAGTATTGTCGTACATAAGCAATGCAGTGGCGAGATCGTTCTACACCTTACCACATAGACTACTTCACTTGTCTTGTCTAGTTTCTATCTCTCACACCCAAATTCCCATGTGTTCGTCGATAACTATTTCGATCGACAATCTGGCCTATATTTAGAGCTAAATAGCAATACAGGATACAAAACTCACATGGAACTGCCAGAGATCGTTAGTCACTTATTTGCCGCAAAGAAAGCCAAAGGATTGAGTTTTGCTGACTTGGAGAAGATTTTAAATCGCGATGAAGTGTGGATTGCGGCGGTATTTTATCGACAAGCAACCATGTCTGAAGATGAGGCTAAATTACTAGCCACCGCTCTCGATCTCGATCCGATCTATATCGATCTGTTGACCGATTATCCCATTAAAGGTTTAGGCCCTGTAGTCCCGACAGATCCGTTCGTCTACCGCTTCTATGAGATTATGCAGGTATATGGATTACCGCTTAAAAGTGTGATTCAGGAGAAGTTTGGCGATGGCATTATGAGCGCGATCGATTTTACGATGGATGTCGAAAAAGAAGTCGATCCTAAAGGCGATCGAGTCAAACTTACCATGTCAGGGAAGTTTCTACCTTATAAAAAGTGGTAGGAATGTGTAAAAATCGGTAGCTGTGAACCCTTTTCATCCCAGGTAAATAAAACCCGTGACTGCACTAGAATCGCCTACCCCACAACGGACTCCATTGTACGATCGCGCGATCGCCCTGAACGCGAGAATGACGGCTTTTTCTGGCTGGGAAATGCCCGTCCAGTTTAGCGGAATTACCCCCGAACACGAGGCAATTCGCGATCGAGTGGGGATGTTTGATATTTCGCACATGGGTAAGTTTAGCTTGCAGGGTGAAAATGCGATCGAGCAACTGCAAAGTTTGGTGCCTTCGGATTTGAGCCGTCTGAAGCCAGGACAAGCGCAGTATACGGTGTTGTTAAATGCCCAAGCGGGAATTATCGACGACATTATCGTCTATCAAGAGGGCGCGGGAACTGTGACGATTATTGTCAATGCGGGGACTAAAGATAAGGACAAAGACTGGTTGCTGGCGCATTTAGACCTCAGTACGGTGACATTTGAAGATTTATCTGCCAAGCAAGCTCTCATCGCCGTCCAAGGGCCGGAAACAGTCCGTCACCTCCAGCCTTTTGTCGATATCGACCTCTCGCAGTTGACGAATTTCGGTCATTCCGCAGCTCTAATTTTTAAAAACCCCGCATTTATCGCGCGCACTGGCTACACTGGCGAGGATGGTTTTGAAATTATGGTCGATCCCGAAATTAGCGTCAAACTTTGGGACGAACTGCTCGCGGCTGGCGTCGTTCCGTGCGGGTTGGGGGCGCGCGATACCCTCCGATTGGAAGCGGCGATGTGCTTGTACGGTCAAGAAATTGATGACACGACCACGCCCTTGGAAGCGGGGCTGGGATGGTTGGTACATCTGGATACTAAAGGTAATTTTATCGGGCGCGATGTTTTGGAGCGGCAAAAGAGCGAAGGTGTCAGTCGTAAATTAGTGGGGCTAAATATGCAGGGACGATTTATCGCTCGGCACGATTATCCGGTAATAATCGACGGTAAGCCAGCAGGTATCGTCACTAGTGGTACCATGTCGCCAACACTCGGACAAGCGATCGCGCTAGCCTATATACCGCCGGAATCGGCTAAATTAGGGCAAGTTGTCGAAGTCGAAATCCGGGGCAAACTGCACCCCGCTACTGTGGTCAAAAAACCATTTTATCGATCGAGCAATCGCGTCTAAATTAAGCTCGATCGAATTAAAACATCCGATTTCTCGCAGAGCTTGAAGTCCCAATAATATCCTACCTATTGCTTCGATCGAGGCAGTAGGTTTTTTTGATGAAATTAGGGAATGGCAAGTTTTGTCTTGTAGTAATTGCTAGCCACAAGGTTATCTAGCTCCAGCCCACATCTACTTTAGTAATTCGATCGAGGAGGCGACGGCGATGCGTAAATTCATAATTGAAATCGTAACTTGGCTCCTCTTTGAAATCGTCTTAAATATTGCTGGATTAGATGATTTGGGTAATTATAGCGAGTTCGTTTTCGCTCAGAAAAATACTAATTTATTCCCAACTTACGTTGTCAGTATGACGATCTAATTGCGTCAAGACAATTTAAATATACTAGTGCTTAGTTTTGACCCAGGGTACCCACAAGGGGCACCCCTACAGATTGATGGTGTAGAGGTGCCCCTTGTGGGTACCCTCAGATCTTCACTAAGCACTAGTCTTTATATGTTGGTGCAAGATGTGAATCATCTCGATCGAATGTAGCTTTTGCTCGTCACTTTGGGATTTATAACCATAGGCACAAATTAGATCGCAGTGGTTATGACCGATTTCCCAGACTTCTTGCCCCAAGGCTATCGAATAATTCGCGAACTCGGACGAAATGCGGCTGGCGGACGCGTCGTATAGATGAATAGAAAATGAAAAACATCTCAAAGAGAACGCAGCAAATCTTCTGGATGACATTTATCCTGGTTGGTGGTATTTATATTTTCCTGCAAATTTCTGAGATCGAGACTCATGGAGGTAGTTTACAATTAAATTCATTGGTGGTTTTCGTATATGACCGACTTGGAAAATGGGGGGTGCTTGGACTGTCCTTTCTTTGTGCTGGTTGCTGTCTAGTAGATATTCCAGACTACTCAGAACCCAAATACAGACAAAAGATAAATCCTAACAAAGGTCAGAGTTTCAAGCAATATGTTAATCTTGATTTTCGCGAAATAATATTTGGATGTGACAAAAAGATACCCATTCAACATTTAGAGTTAATCGGGAATGGCAAGGTTGCACCTATAACGAGAGAGTTAACACTTACTATTCCGCCAGGTATTCATGCTGGAGTAATTTTCCTGTTAATAGGAGAAGGTAATGCAAGTCCAAATGGAAATAGTGGGGATTTGTTCGTTATCTTTGAAAATTTACCCGATCGAGGTGATGGATTGAGAAGAGAAGGTGGAAATATTATCTCAACTGTTCAGATTAATCAGGCACAAGCTCAACAAGGGGATAGAGTCAGGGTACAGACGATACGTGGATTTAGTGATGTTACCATTCCACCAGGAACTAAAAAGGGAGATCGCTTAGTTATCAGAGATCGAGGTCTACCAGTATTTAAAGAACGCGAATTTTTTAAAGTTTTAGCAGGAACATGTCGTGGCAATAGCAAAAATATTGTGCGAGAAATGGGTCTAAATATTTTTTCATCACCACGAGTCAGAGGCCATCATATTATTTGTATCGATATTGTCAGTTCTCCGATGGTATAAAAACCAACAAAATATGTGCTGCTACTTTATTAATGGCTAGTTTAACTAGAGAGGGTAGACATGAGCCAATGATGATAAGGATTAACTTTATGATACAGATCTTAACTACGGTAGATATCGCTACTATACAAACATTTTATTATTTTAGCTAATAATTCTCAACCGCCAATAAAATGTTTACAATTTAGTATTGTCTACCCCTATCTCTCATGGCTAAATTTTATGAAAGGCTCGATCGGCAACTATGTGAATTTATTGCCGAACAAAAGCTGTTTTTTACTGCTACAGCACCACAGGAAGGACGCATCAATCTATCGCCCAAAGGGATCGATTCGTTTCGGTGTTTGGATTTCGATCGAGTGGCATACTTAGACTTAACGGGAAGTGGCAATGAGACAGCGGCACATCTGCACCAAAATGGGCGGATGACGATGATGTTTTGCAGCTTTACAGATAAGCCCTTAATTCTGCGACTGTATGGCAAGGGTGAAGTCATCAGTCCCGATACCGAGCGGTGGCATAATTTAATCGATCGATTTACCGATCTTCCTGGCAAACGGCAGCTTATTTTGTTAAAGATCGAATCAGTCCAAACTTCTTGCGGCTATGGCGTGCCGATTTACGAGCTTCAGGAAGAACGATCGACTTTAACCGATTGGGCTGTTAAAAGAGGTACAGAGGGAGTCAGAGCATATCAACTCCAAAAAAATCACACTAGTGCAGTGTCAAAATTCAATATTAGGGTAAAGAGAAGTAAGTTTACAGCGAGCATCATCAATCTTCATTTGCC
>NZ_PVWO01000586.1 GCF_003003845.1 Chamaesiphon polymorphus CCALA 037
TGCTTATATTGCAAAGGGTAATAGAAAATTTGAGTCTGGATTTTACCAAGAGGCTTATATTGAGTTCGAGCGAGCTATTACACTCGATCCTAATTTTTCTAATGCATACATTGGGAGGGGTAATGCTAAATCAGGATTAGGTGATAAAACAGCAGCAATCGCTGATTTTGACTTAGCTATTAAACTTAATGCAAATAATGCTGCTGCTTACAATAATCGAGGTCTTGCTAAATCAGCTATAGGCCAAAAACCAGCGGCATTAGCTGACTACGATCTAGCGATTGCTATTAATCCTAATTTTGTAGAAGCATACAATAATCGAGGTATTGTTAAATCAGATTTGGGACAAAAACAAGCGGCAATTGCTGACTACGATCGAGCAATATCGCTGAATCCTAATTATGTACTAGCCTACAATAATCGAGGTAAAGTGAAATCAGACTTAGGACAAAAACAAGCCGCAATAGCTGACTACGATCGAGCGATATCAGTAAATCCTAATTATGCATTAGCATACAATAATCGAGGTGATGTTAAATCAGAATTGGGTCAAAAACAAGCAGCAATAGCTGACTACGATCGGGCTATATCAATAAATCTTAATTATGCAGAAGCCTACTATAATCGAGGTAGCGTTAAATCAGACTTGGGACAAAAACAAGCGGCAATAGCTGACTACGATCGGGCTATATCAATAAATCCTAATGATGCAAGGTTTTATATTCTTCGAGGTGCTCTGAGATATGACTTGGGAAATAAACAGGGAGCGTTATCTGATTTCAGTCAAGCCATTAAAATCAATTCTAACTTGCCTGTGATTTATAAGGTGCGGGGTATGGCTAAAGTCGATCTAGGAGATAAACAGGGCGCAATCGATGACTATATCAGGGCTGCTGAGTTGTATCGCCGACAGGGGGAGATGAAAGACTATCAACAGATGATGGCAGACATAGCTAAGTTGAAGGGAAATTAGGATAGGTTATAACGATCGATCTCAAAAGTCATAACACTCGCGCTCAATTCGACAAGTGTATTGTGGGTCGATCGATCGTTGCCTATAATATACTGTGGAAGGCATAATAGTAGGTATAGAATGATAATTTCAATGACATCCCAGCTTTGAATCAGAGTCGATTGCCTTTTTCAGTAAGTACAAAACGGACATCTGAATAGATTGGAAGCCGAAGAAAATGACAATTAACATCAATGACATTATTGCAAATTTACCACCAGAACGCAAAGCGAGAGTAGAAAAACGAGCCGCTGAATTAATTACTGAAGAAACGACATTACAAGATTTGCAAAAAGCCAAAATTATTCCTGGCGAAGACATTGAAGTCAGGGCTATAAAAATGCAATCTGCTGCACAGATGCAAGTTACGAAAGACATCGACCTTCTGAAAGCTATGGGTGAGCCAATATATTATCAGAATGGCAAACAACTCATCAAAGAAGAATCAGATGGTCGAAAATTTGAGTATCGATTGCGAGAAGATGGTAGCGAAGAAATTCTCGGCAAACTTTCTTAAAATATGCCGGAATTGATTGTAATTGCTGGCTCCAATGGAGCCGGAAAATCTAGCTTGACAAAACTTTTTACCGCTGACATTCCAGTTATAGATCCTGATGCTATTGCCCGTGAAATCGACCCCAAACGCCCAGAATCTGTCACATTAGCTGCTGGAAGACAAGCAATAGATCGATCCAGAGCATACATCCAGGCAGATTGCAGTTTTATAGTCGAAAATACCCTTGCTGGTAACACCTATCTCAATCTAATTCGTGAAGTCAAAGCATTAGGCTGGAGTGTCAGTGATTTAAGTATAGCATTCGCTCGATCGGGTTGTGGAGATGTTATGACGCTATATCCCCCGACTTGTTCTTTAGATGCAATTCTCACTTTTATTTCCACATTCTGGCATCGAAATTAAAAGACTGTGCCTGATGAATGATTAATACATCGAACTGTGGGTGAAGAGGATTGATAAGATAATTAAACTCTTGAGGAACGATCGCTGATGGTACGGCTAAGATTGGAGTTCTTCCCGAATCAATCCATTCATCACCTAATGATTGTAATGAAGATTTAGAACTAGATAAACACCAGTCAGTGGGCAATCGATCGACATTCATATATTCAATCTCTAAATCATCTGAAATTTCCGCTTTAATAGCTACAAAAAAGTCTCGTTCTCCAGTTGGGACATTGAGATGAACGAATACTTCTAAAATAGCTAAAGATAGATGTTCGGCAGTATAAACCATCCGTTTACCTTTAGAATTCCATCGCCCACCTACTATCCTTGCACCTTCGCCACTAAAAGCACTCTCAGCAAATGTAGCCTCACAAATTCGCCAGATAATCTTACTCACATGAATACACCGTGTCTGATTGCATTTACCAGATCGATTACCCGCTCTAATCCCGCAGCACTATTTAGTAAATCGGCAGGGGTAGCACCATCTAATGCTGGGTTCTGTTCTTGTAGCCAATTTTGAACCGTATCGCTATTGCCAAACACATCTAAAGCATGAATTTTGGCTTGACGTAAATAAATTTCCGATTGATATTTAGCAATTTCCGTCTCTAATTGAGATTTGATAACACTAATGTCTGCGGCGAGAGTAGCTTCAGTCATATTTAAAACTCGACAGATCGATCGAGTAGCATATTTACTCTTAGATTTTAAGTATAGCATTCGCTCGATCGGGTGTGGAGATGTTAGGACGCTATATCCCCGACTTCTTTGAGAAGTCAGAGATATAATTTATGTCGCACTTAAACGGGATTAATCGATCTATTTCATCCCCAGATCCAGCAGTCTCAACCTAATTTATCTAAGCTCTGCATATTTGTAAGCGAGTTGTCCGATGAAGAAAGTAAGTTACCAGTCACTAACTGACACCGTCGTTCAGGAAGTCTGGGAATCCCTACGTATATTGAGAATTTATAGGAGCCGAACGATGAAACAAATGATGACTACTTCTGCTGGTGTCTTCCTGGCAATTTCCATTATCTCTGTCATTTTTGGCGGTTTTGCCTTTGCTGAGAAGAGTAAATTTGAAAACGAGCTAAATCAGAGAGATCCCCTCACCAAAGAAATTAATAAACAGTCGGGTTGGGATGATAATATCAACAAGCAAAAACTGGAGCAGTTACAAGGTGGACTAAACGCCGCTCTAGTCGTCGCTGGCGGATCTGGTGCGATTGCTGTCGCGCTGGCTATTGTAGGTAAGGATAGAGA
>NZ_PVWO01000587.1 GCF_003003845.1 Chamaesiphon polymorphus CCALA 037
GGATTTTCATCTCGTACCAATTCGGCTTGGCAATATCCATTTCAACGTCCAGAAGTGGGCAAAATTACTAAAAATATTCAGCGAGAAATTGCCTTTCACCAGCAACGCATTCGACAACAACCGACAGATGGATTGGAGCGTGCGGCTCTAGCGCAATCTTACCTAAAAATGGCGCGCGCGACTGGCGAAAGTAGCTGGTATCTGCTCGCCCAACAGACAGCCCAACAATCGTTAGTGAATTTACCCTTTGATAATTACGGTGCAACGCTAGTGCTAGCAAAAGTCGCCGCCGCCAAACATGAGTTTCCCCAAGCCTTAGCCCTGCTCGAAAAACTGCCTCCGCAAGCTGAATCTTTATCGCTAGCAACCACCACCTATTTAGCGTTAGGCAACGTCACAAAGGCGCGGCAAAGTGCGGATATTTTGGCGCAAAGAATGCCGACGCTCAATAATTTGACGATCAAAGCTCTCGTCGAAGTCGCTCAGGGAGAAGATGCCTCAGCATTGCGGGATTTACAAGCGGCAATTGCGGCTGAGGAACCAGAAGAAGCCGGAAGTTCGGCGTGGGTGCGGACACTATTGGGGCGGTTTTATTACAAGCGGGGACAACTTCAGCAGGCGGAGGAGTTATATGATTCTGCCTTACAAATCTTGCCAAAATATCCGCCAGCCTTATTAAATATGGCCGAATTATCCGTCCGACGGTGGCAAGCCGATCCCACTCAAACGCAACACCAGCAACGCGCCGTTGAATTATACGATCGATTTTTTCTGACTGAGCAGCAAAACCCGACAGTCTACGATCATATTGCCCTCAGAGGGTTGGCGCGAGTCCAACGGTTGCAAGGCGATACTGCCAAGGCTAATGCCACCTGGGAGCAAGCGGTATCGAGATTGCGAGCGGATCTAACTGGTTTCGGGCATCGGCGGGGGTTGGCGCAATTATTGCTGGAATGGGGACAGCAAGCAGATCTCGCTGAGGCTCTAACTTTAATGCAAGCCGAAATTAAAGTCCGCCAAGATCCCGAAACTTGGGATACCTTAGCGGCTGCATATCTACAGACGGGACAGCTAGAACAGGCTCAGCAGGCGATCGCAGCGGCATTAAAGTCAGGAATTCGCAATCCAGGCATATTCGATCGAGCGGCGGTTATCGCCCAAGCTAGAGGGCAATCTGCACAAGCCCAGAAGTATCGAAAACTAGTTAAATCGATCGATCCGACGTTCGAGGCTGGAGCGAGACAGGCTTTAGGTTTGGGAGTCGGATTGTCGGGCTTGAATTAATTAACGAAGGCAGAAGGTTGTTGTCTTGACGGGTTTTAGACCCTAATTTCAGATAATCGCCACACTCGAACTCTACATCGGTTCGAGATATTTTAAGACCGATCGAAAATAACTATATCGATATGAATTTTATTACTCACTTTTGGCTTAATATCTACAATCGCATCCCCAGATTTGGTAGAAATGCGATCGCCTTATTATTAGGATTGGGATTGAGTTTGGCTCTGGCTATTCCCAGTCAGGCACATTGGGCAGATCTAGCCGTGGCAGATATTCAGATCGATCGAAATAATGTCGAACTAAATCTGACGATCCCGACTGGCTTAGTCGATCGATTTGATGATGATAAAGATCGAAAATTGTCAGAGCTAGAAATAACTAAACATCAAACCAAACTTCAGCAATTTTTGAATGAAAAAATTCAACTAACAGCAGCCGGACAAAAAAATGATGTCTCGATCGTGCGATCGACTGTAGCCAAAACTTTGTCACCCAACCTAATTAATACTCCCGACACCCACAGCACCTTATTATTGCAATATCGCTGGGCAGAACCCGTGACTCAATTGCAAATGAATTACGATCTGTTCGTACCCGGAGTAAGTACGGCAAGGTGTTTGGCACAGGTATTTAGAGATGGTAAGGTCGATAATATTGTCTTTACACCGACAGCCAAAACTGCCGATCTCATCGATGCGCCCATCTTACAGCAGATTACTAGTTTTATCGGACTGGGCATCGAACATATTTTTACTGGTTACGACCATATTTTATTTTTAATTAGTCTCTTAATGCTGGGTGGCGGATTGAAATATTTAATTAAGGTTGTCACTGCATTTAGCATCTCCCATTCGATTACTTTAACGCTAGCAGTGTTGAATATTGTCTCCGTACCGAGTCGTTGGGTAGAAATAGTAATTGCACTATCGATCGCCTATATTGCTGCCGAAAATTTGTGGCGTAAGGAGCCGAATCTGGCAAGATGGCAATTAGCCTTTGGGTTTGGACTAATTCATGGCTTGGGCTTTTCTTCAGCTTTGCAGGAGTTAGCATTACCTCGAAATAACTTAGCAGTTTCGCTAGTGAGTTTTAGTGCGGGTATCGAAATCGGTCAAATCTCGATCGTGCTATTAACTTATTTGGGTTTAACTTATTTACGTAAATTGCCTTGGGACTTGACTGTGCGACGCCTAATTTCGGTGGGAGTAATTGTAATGAGTGCGATCTGGGTTTGGGAGCGCGCTTTTATGGGAGCGTAAATCGCGATATTAACCGATCGATCGACGGAGTTCGCTCATTGCTGTGCCCGTACCTTTAGCTTTGGCAGTTGAAAAACAGAGATCGATCGTATTTTGCAGTAAGAGATCGGGAAAGTAACGACTATTTTTGCTGACTCGATACTCACCATCTGCTAATTGATAGATCGTCAGTCGATCGTTTTTAAATAGCCATACTTCTGGGACATTATAAGGAAGAAAATCTAATTCAGATGTATAACTAGTGATATCGATTTCGATAACTAAATCTGGTGGCGGATCTAATTGCCAATCGATCCGATCTTTCCCCACTACTGCTTGCCAATTATCGATATAAAAACAGTAATCTGGCTCGATACCACTTACTTCAGGCAGATCCAGCGTAATCGGTGTAAATGCTTCATAATTACGATTTTGACTTTCTAGCAACACCTTGACAATATCTGCAAGAATGTTCGCCTCACGTCCGTGTCTGGGTAATGGACTCATTAGCAAAATCTCTCCAGCATGATATTTGAGTCGAGGAATCGAGCCATCTCCCCGACTGTCACGTAATTGACAATAATCTTGCCAAGTCCCAGGAATTCGCATCACTGCTCCAGGTGGCATTTGAATCCGATCTGTCGAAATAACTGCGTACACGATCGTTACCTTTTAGCATCGTTCTGTTTAATTATAACTGTGTCGATTGTTGGTGGGA
>NZ_PVWO01000588.1 GCF_003003845.1 Chamaesiphon polymorphus CCALA 037
AGCGAGGACAGCGTAAAATCTGATAACGAACGCCTCTGACGGTCTTGTAGCGACCAGTGGGACGACATCTGGTGGGGCCAGAACATTTTAGTACAGCTTGACCGCCGACAGTACGACCAGTAGGACGACAGCCAGCCTCGGCAGCAGGTGCCAAGACAGATAGATTGAGGGAGCAAAAGAGTCCAGCACCAATGCTCAGTGCAGTTAAAAAACGACCGGAAGGTTGATTTTTCATATAGTTTTTTCGTCGTGACGATATTATTTATCTTCAATTTGAATCGATCGGATTCCCGAAGATTATAATTCTTAGATTTGCTAGTTACAATATGTCGTAACAAAAGACAAGACGATCGGCTTAGATTCGGGACTACTCAAAAAAAGTATGAATTGTTGCCAAAATTTAGAAACGCCTCAAAAAAACGATGACTGCGCGCAAGTAGCTGTTTGATAGAATGAGTGATGGTGAATTTGGGACTTAAATAGATAGTGCAGCGAAAATCTCTAGCCATCGCTACGCCAGTAGGCAGTTTTAAAGGAGCTTTCGCTCATGGAGTCTTAACAGCATTAGAAGAAGCCGGAATTGTTGCCGATGCTTATGCAGCGGCATCTTCGTCGGTAATACCTGCAAGTTGGGCGGCGATCGGTCGAGCCAAGGATTTAGGGATAAACTATTGGTTGGCAGGGTTGTCGGCGTTGGAGCTACCCCAGCAAAATATGAGTAAAGTAGTCCAGCGCGGGATTCGCGTTTTTAGCAAACAGTTACGCCAAGATCTCTATCAACCCCAGACGCCAACTTTATTTATCGCGACTAATGCGGTAATTAACCCCACCGCAGCAGCTCACACCCAAACACCCCTCGCACAAGATCTCGGCAAACGCTTACTGCGAGCTTCAGTTCAGAAAGATCGCAGTTGGGTAGATGCCAATCTGCGTTTTACACTATTTAGTACCCACCACTCCGACTCCCACCATCGCATTACTCCCACTAACTATCCAGCGGTGGCTTATGCTTCCTCCCGAATTATGCACGCGTGGGAGATTCCCGCTTGGATCGATGGCAAACCTTATGTAGATGCGGCTTATACCTGTTTGTGTCCGGTACTAGCTATGGTAGCAGAGGGTTACCAAGAAACGATCGCCATTGCCAACGAGCCAGGGACGATGTATCGAGATATGTTTCATATCGAGCAGATTCCCAGCCACCTGCATGGCATTCCCATCCATGTCATCCGTCCCGACGTCCACCTCAAACAGTTAGGTGTCGATTTTACCAAAGCTACACCCGATGGCTTAGTTGCTGTCTATCGTCACGGACGAGACAAGGGTGCGGAATTTGTTAGTAAATGGCGTTAGGGTTGGATGAGTGGATGGGTGGATGAGTGGATGAGTAAGATGATAACTGTCCTCTCTTTGTCAATAAGGCAGCGACGCTGCCATTACCCATTACCCATTCATTACCTCTCCCGTAGCATAGCTAGCATCGCCGCTGCGGGGATAGTAATCCCAAGGGGTATGTTCGTAAAAAGGCACAAAATAACTTTGGATCTTCATTAAATCATTTAGATGCTAAATTGATATGAGTAAATTCTGTTGTTTGTAATAATGTAGATCGCACTCAACAAGCTTACCGGACACAAACTGATGCTGTGTGTCGAAGACCTCGCCAAACTGGAATTATTTAAACACCTGCCACCAGACCGACTAGAGTGGGCGTGCGATCGCGCCTGTAAAGTCGAACTAGCTGCTGGCGAAATCCTCATCGCAGAAGGCGATCCGCCACGGGGAGTATTTATCTTAGTCTCCGGTCAAATCGGGATTACACGCCGCAGCGAAGGCTTAGACATCCCCATCGGCCAACATCACGCACCAGAATTCTTTGGCGAAACACCGATCCTCACCGACGAACCCGTACCCGTCACCTTACACGCCCTCACAAATTGCCTGACTTACGAAATTGCTGGCGATGATTTTCGCCACTTGCTCCATGAGTGTCGGGATTTTGAACGGGAAGTGTTCCGAGTCATGGCGCGGCGACTGCGCGGAGTCGAATCATTCATTCGCAGTCGCGAGAAAATGGCTGCTTTGGGCACGCTTGCTGCTGGGCTGGCTCACGAGTTAAATAATCCGGCTGCGGCTGTCGTCCACGCCTTGAAAGATGTGATTCCCGCCTTGTTGGAGCTACAGCGGATGAATCTGGTTTACGGGCAGCATCAGATTGAAGCAGCTCACACTCAGCAGTGGCAGCAAGTCCGCGATGAGGGTTACGATCGCATCTTACACGATCGGCCAGACTCGCTGCAGGTAAGCGATCTGGAGGAAGAGTTGCTGGAATGGTTAGAAGATTATGGAGTGGCTAATGCCTGGAACCTCGCCGCACCGCTAGCGAGCGGCGGTGTGACGGTGGAGACGTTAGCAGATCTGACCGCTCGCTGGCAAAACGACACCACCGAACTCAGAGATATGGGCGTGCGCTGGTTGGCACTCTCGTTCGATGTCTTGTCGATGATTAAAAGTGGCTTACATGGGGCCGAACGGATTTTTGAGCTAGTACAGTCAATGAAAGCATACTCATATCTCGATCGCGGGGTGCGACAGTTAGTAGACGTGCATCAGGGCATCGAGGATACGCTGCACATCTTTTCACATCGGCTCAAGCCAGGAATTGAGATCGATCGATGTTACGATCGCACCCTACCCCAGATCGAAGCCTATGGCAGCGAACTCAATCAAGTCTGGACGCATCTGGTCGATAATGCGATCGATGCCATGGCTGGCAAAGGTCGGCTCAAAATTACGACTGTGCGGGATGGTAACTACATTTGCGTCGAAATTGCCGACTCTGGAACGGGCATCCCGCCAGAAATTCAATCGCGGATCTTTGAATCATTCTTTACCACCAAGCCTGTCGGCCAGGGTACGGGATTAGGTTTGGATATCGTCAGACGAATTGTCGAAAATCGCCATCAAGGAACGATCTCGATCGAATCCAAACCTGGTTCGACTCGCTTTGCAATTCGTTTACCTTTGGGCTGAAGTAATGAGTAATAAGTAATAAGTAATGAGTAATGAATTAAGCCCGAAGTTGGTTTAAAGCCTCGTCTTTAAAGACGAATAGAAACAAAACATAACTCAATACTTGAATCCTCTGACTGTGCCTACGGCAGGCTACGCCAACAGGCAGAGGTATTACTCATTACTCATTACTCATTACTTATTACTCGTGAACCACACCATAGATA
>NZ_PVWO01000114.1 GCF_003003845.1 Chamaesiphon polymorphus CCALA 037
CAGCTAGTTTCTACTTACATTAAGCAGTAGCCCACTTGGAGAGGCTGTTCGAGCTACAGAATGATTAAACTAGTTTGAGATCGGGATAGTGAGCGAGGATATCATCAGTAGTCAGTGCATCGCCATTGGCTTGAGGCGTCCAGATGGCTTCGACAGCAACGATGGCACTGCCATCGAGACTACCAAGAGTTTGGAGAGCTTGACGCAAATCGTCTTGTCCATTAATTTTAGGCAGTTGGAGCGGACGAGTAGCAGCAACTAACAACGTAACGATAATGTATTCAGCGCGTTCTTGCTCTTGCTCGACTGTGACTAATTCACCAGTGGAATTGAGTGCAGCATTGGTTTGAGCCTGACGGAGCTGATTGTTTACATTACTGAGAGTTTCAGTCGTAAACTTACCGCGTTCGTTGAGCGACAATTGATTGAAGACGGCTTCTGCTCGATCGAGTTTAGCTTGTTGAACGCCAGTCTTACCATAAGTCCAGTACTCAGGGTGACGGAGCAGTTCGAGGCTGGTTTCTTGCAGCAGGTACATTCTGCCGCTAGCCGTATCCGCATTGACAGTCTCTGCCAATTGGTCTAACTTAGACTGGACGTTACGAGCTTCTGCCAGTAAACCGACTTGAATTTGCGCGATCGAGACTTGGGGATTGTAAACATCACCTTCAAAGTTATCGCCACCAGCTACCCGACGAAAAGTATTGAGCAAGAATCCACCAACGGCAATCATCACGAATAGCGATAAGAGGCTACCACCGCCGCCACCGAGGAATGGGAGGTAGAAGAAAGGCGAGAAGCCACCACCTGGGTAATAACCACCACCACGGCTGGGATAACTATTACCAGGAGAACTATATCCACGGCTGGGAGAGCGGAAAGATCCGCCACCAATTCGTCCACCACTTCGTGCGGCGAAAGCATCGCCAGTCTGAGCAAACACGAGAGTTAGGACTAGTCCGACTGCTACAAGTGTCTTCACCATAGGTTTGAGGAGAGCGCGCAGTTTGTCAATCATAACTACCTGTAAAAAAAGCTTATTTATTCTTTTAATGTAACGACTTTGACAGTTGAAAGTCTTTACTTACCGAATATCTTTAAGTTTAACGCGGGGGATCGGGAGGGAGAAATGTTGAAAGATGTAGAGATAACCGATGCGCTACCCCATCTCGTCATGTAGGGTCAGAAGTCCCCGCCAATCGTGCAAAATTTACATATGCAGACTAATTAGTCAAGTTTGCGCAGTGGACTTTGCATCATGCTATCGAGTGAGCTAGTAGCACAAAGCAAAGATCTTCAACTCATTAGCACAGCCTCTACCACGGCTGCGATATCTTCTATAGTGTGGGAAGATAAAGACTCTCGCGTAATTGACAGCAATCTACCGTGGCACAAGTTATTCTCGAAAATATCCATAAGACTTATCCTGCTGGCACCAAAGATCGGGGTAAAGCCGGAACGCCAGAGCCTACAGTTCCAGAAAGCGTTCTGCGTCGGATAAATTTGACTGTGAACGATGGCGAATTCATGGTGTTAGTTGGTGCATCTGGCTGCGGTAAAAGTACTCTGTTGCGGCTAATTGCTGGCTTAGAAACACTCACTGCGGGGAATATCCGCATCGGGGAAACACTGGTAAACGATTTGCCGCCAAAGGAACGAGATATCGCGATGGTGTTCCAGAGCTACGCGCTTTATCCACACATGCGGGTGTATGACAATATTGCCTTTGGGCTACGGCGGAGTCAATCTTTCCTCTCCTCAAGTCTCGCCAAAAAAGAGCGGGGTCTTTCCCCACAAGCACAAAACTTTTTAGTCGAAATTAGCAGAGGATTTCCCCGTGGTTTGCGTTATATTTCAGCGCGAGAAAAAATTATTGCCAAGAAAGTACGGCAAGTTGCTGAAATGCTTCAAATCGATAGCTTGCTAAATCGTTTTCCCAAACAACTTTCGGGCGGACAAAAGCAACGCGTAGCATTGGGAAGAGCGATCGCTCGCGATGCAAAAGTCTTTTTAATGGACGAGCCATTATCCAATCTCGATGCCAAATTACGGGCGGAAACTCGCACTCAAATCGTCAAATTGCAACGTCAATTAGGTACGACGACGATCTATGTCACCCACGATCAAACGGAAGCAATGACTATGGGCGATCGCATTGCTGTCATGAATCAGGGCCAAATTCAACAAGTTGCTACTCCCCTGGAAATATACAATCATCCTGCGAATATTTTTGTCGCTCAATTTATCGGTTCGCCGCCGATGAATCTCATTCCCGTACAAGTCAAATTACCACTGTCACTCGCCGATCGACAATTTAGAATGACTTTATCGGAAGAATGGGAAACTATGCTCGACGGTTATACTGGTAAATCTTTATTAATGGGTATTCGTCCCGAACATTTTACTTTGGGTTTACCCGCAACCAAGAATTTTCGTGGGATTGTCGAAACAGTCGAAGCATTAGGTAACGATACCTATATTGCTGTCAAAATCCTCGATCGCGATCGCGCCGATCTGATAGTTCAAGTTCGGATTGCACCCGATAAAGTAGTTACAATCGGTGAAGAAGTCTGGCTGTCTCCAACTACAGAGAAAATTCACCTATTCGATCCAGATACTGGTTTGGCTCTGGGTAATGGGTAGATGGGTGGATGGATGGGTGGGTAATGAGTAATGAGTAATGAGTAATGAGTAATGAGTAATGGGTAGAGGGTAGATGGTAGAGGGTAGATGGTAGATGGGTAATGGGTAATGGGTGGATAGTACCGATCGCCTAATCCCGTCAATCCTTAAATCCTCAAATCCCGATCGGTTGCTATATATGGTAATAATTACTATAATTATATTTAAAGTTAAAAATATAATTACTATATATGACGCGATTGCCGATTCCATCACACTTCCAGCCAGCTAGCGTTGGAGAAGTCTGGCGCGTACCGTATCAACAACGCTCGATCGAGGCTAAATCTTGGGCGCAAAAACATCAACTTACGCCAACTTCTCAAGGTTCCAGCAATGTCAAGCTGTTGCTAATCGACGTCCAGAATACCTTTTGCTTGCCCGAATTTGAATTATTCGTGGGGGGTAGAAGCGGTCGCGGGGCGATCGAGGATAACGTGCGATTGTGCGAGTTCATCTATCGCAATTTAGGTGAAATCGACCAAATTATCGCTACGATGGATACCCATCATCTCCATCAGATTTTTCATCCGAGTTTTTGGCTCGATAAGAACGGCGAACATCCTACGCCAGCAGTAACGACAATTACGCCAGAGGATGTCAGATCGGGTAAATGGCAAGTCAATCCTAAATTTGGCGAAGATCCCGTGCAGCTCCAAGCCTACGCATTGCATTACGTGCAGCAGTTGAGCGATGGGGGCAAATATCCACTTCTAATCTGGCCGTATCATGCCATGTTAGGCGGTATCGGTCACGCGCTGGTACCCGCAGTCGAAGAGGCGATCTTTTTTCATGGAATTGCTAGAGATAGTCAGGCGATGTTCTCGATTAAAGGCGATCGCACTTTAACCGAAAATTACTCAGCTTTGGCTCCAGAGGTTTTTACAAACCAACTCGGCGAAACAATTGCTGCTAAAGACGATAGTTTGATTCAGCATTTATTAGCCGCAGATAAGTTAATTATTGCCGGACAAGCTCAGAGTCATTGTGTTGTGTGGACGGTGAGCGATCTGCTGACAGAAATTAATACGATCGATCCACAACTAGCACGAAAAGTGTATTTATTAGCAGATTGTACCTCTCCCGTCGTCATTCCTGGCATCGTCGATTATACCGATGTCGCTGAAGCTGCATATCAACGTTTTGCAGATGCGGGGATGAATATTATTCGATCGACAGACGATTTGTAATGTGGATAAAGTGTTTAAAAGATGACTTTTGAACACTTACAAAAACATTAGTAATTAGTGTATATCTGCGGGTAACCACAACTTGTCGCAGCAATAGTATTTATGAATTGGTACAAATTGTCCCGACTCTATAATATACTATAACCATAAAAACTACTAATACTTGTGATATCTTCACCCATCCAACAACTAACAAGAATCACTCAGACACCTGGACAATGTGGCGGACGGCCTTGTATTCGGGGAATGCGAATTCGCGTCAGCGACATTTTGGAAATGATGGCTGAAAATGTATCTGCTGAGGAAATCTTGACAGACTTCCCCGATTTAGAACCGGAAGATATTCGAGCCTGTCTGTTATTTGCCGCCCGTCGGACAGAATTTCCCCGCTTGAGCGCATGATAATTTGGATCGATGCACAGCTACCACCAACTTTAGCCGGATGGATCGTCGAAACCTTTGAAGTTACAGCAATAGCTCTTAAGGACTTAGGATTGCGGGATGCAAAAGACATTGAAATCTTTGAAGCTGCAAAACAGCCTAACCTAGTTATTTTGACAAAAGACAGTGATTTTGTTGACTTGGTTTGTAGATTGGGATCGCCGCCCCAAATTCTCTGGCTTACCTGCGGAAATGTAACTAATCGAAATCTTAGACAATTACTCACCTCAACTCTTCCCAGTGCAATATCTCAACTTCAGCAAGGGGAAATGGTGGTTGAGATCGGTGAGTGAGAGGAGCGAGGATTGATAAACTAAACTTCATCGATCGATCGAATCGATAGATTTTGAATTTGAGCTGCAAACCATAAAGCAGCATTGCCATTTTCATTATCCATCCGTTCTAAAGTTTGCTCTAATAATTCGATTGGCAGTCCGGTTAATGCTACTGATTCGGTACACTGTTCGTACTTGCGATCGACTAATTTAAACGCGAAAACTTGCTTACCTTTGACGTCGATTACCCAGTATTCAGGAATACCTAAAGCCAAATATAATTGTTTCTTTTCATCTAAATCGATCGCTAAAGTAGTATCAGCAATTTCTGCTACTAAATCTGGTACCCGCCACAAATCTAAATTCACGCGGCGCGGTTCCCCTGATTTCCATCTTGGCGAATTACCACCCACATATAACACTTTGTCGGGTGCAGCACTCTGAGTCTGAGGTTTCTCCATTACACAACCACCCAACAGATCGAATTTCACATCAGATTGTCGAGAAAACCAGACAAACAACAGCAGAGAAAATAATTCGTTAAAGCGTGAGTGGTTGATGCCTTCGTTGCCCATATCGATCCAAATTGTATCTAGATTAAAGAAAACGCGTTCGCTTTCGCCAAGGTTTTCGACACGCTCTAAATATTCAGTCCAAGTGGCACGACGCCAAGAACTAATTTTAGCTGAAGGATCGACGATAACGGGGGTATTCACAAGCTATAACCTCTGATGATGCGATCGACTATGGGTATGTTATGACTAGAGGTTGACTAGATCCCCGACTTCTTTGAGAAGTCGGGGATCTTTCGTATTCTAGGGGATCTTTTGTTTTCTAATGTTTATACAACCTGAGGAATTGTATTTCTGTTGCGGACTTCCAGCCAAATCAATAGTGCATTGATATCGGCAGGATTGACACCACCGATGCGGGTGGCTTGTCCGATAGTAGCGGGTTGAACTTGTGCTAACTTCTCGCGCGATTCTTTGGATAGAGTTTCGATCGCATGATAATCGATATTGCTCGGTAATTTGCGATTAGATTGCTTACTTACTTGGTCGATTTGATGTTGTTGGCGACTCAAGTAACCAGCATATTTAATTTCAATTTCCGCCCCTTCTTGTTCGGCAATATTCAGGTTGTTATTACCCAAGTCAAACTTAATTAAATGTGGGTAATGCAATCCCGGACGACGCAATAGTTCGGCCAGAGTTATCGAACCCTTGATAATTTCTCCAGTTGCAGCAGTAATCGCTTGCCCTGTGGGGTCGAGTTCTTTAATTCTAGTTTTTTCTAACCGCTCTTTCTCCGCGACAATTTGTGCTTGCTTGCTAGTAAATAACTCCCAGCGTCTGTCGTCAATTAAGCCAATTTCTCGACCTAATGGCGTCAATCTTTTGTCGGCATTATCCGATCGCAATAATAGCCGATATTCCGATCGACTGGTCAGCATTCGATATGGTTCGCGCAGATCTTTGGTACACAAATCGTCGATTAAAGTGCCCAAATAACTTTGTTCGCGCTCGAAGACAATCATCTCCTGATGTTTGACAAATCGCGCCGCATTTACCCCCGCGACAAATCCTTGTCCGGCGGCTTCTTCATAACCAGTGGTGCCATTTACCTGTCCCGCACAAAATAGCCCCTCGATTTTCTTAGTCATCAGGGTGGGATAACATTGAGTCGCTGGTAGATAGTCATACTCGACCGCATAAGCCGGACGCAGCATCACGCACTCTTCCATTCCTGGCAGCGTCCGCAACATTTGGACTTGGAGCTGTTCGGGTAAGCCAGTCGAAAAGCCCTGAATATACAATTCGGGAATCTCGCGTCCTTCCGGCTCGATAAAAATCTGGTGGCTTTCCTTGTCAGCAAACCGGACGATTTTATCCTCAATACTCGGACAATATCTCGGCCCCTTAGCATCTACCCAGCCGCCATATACGGGCGATAGATGGAGATTTTCGCGAATCAGACGATGTGTTTCGGGCGTCGTCCGCGTCAGATGACAGGGAATTTGTTCCTTTTCTACCCACACTTCAGGATCGAAACTAAACCAGCGCACGCGATCGTCACCTGGTTGTGGTTCCATTTTAGAGTAGTCTACCGATCGCTTATCCACGCGCGCAGGCGTACCAGTTTTCAGTCGCCCAGTTTCAAAACCCAGTCTATGTAGGGTTTCTGTCAATCCCGTCGCGGCAAATTCACCCGCACGTCCAGCAGACATCGATTTATTCCCTACCCAAATCGTGCCACCGAGAAACGTTCCGGTAGTCAGAATGACCGCTTGGCACTCAAACGCCACGCCAAAATAAGTCTCGACGCCAATAACGCGATTGTTCGCATCCAACACCAAATCCGTCACCATTCCTTCCCGAATGGTGAGATTGTCCTGATTCTCGACGATATTCTTCATCACCGCTGCATATTCGCGCTTGTCTGTCTGCGCACGTAATGCCCACACAGCAGGCCCTTTCGAGTCATTCAAGACCCGTTTCTGTAAATAGGTACGATCGGCCATTTTACCAATTTCACCGCCCAGCGCGTCGATTTCGTGGGTGAGCTGGGACTTTGCAGGGCCGCCGACGGCTGGGTTGCAGGGTTGCCAGCCGATTTTATCTAGATTGAGGGTGAGTAAGAGGGTGCGACAGCCCAAGCGTGCGGTGGCTAGTGCGGCTTCACAGCCTGCATGTCCGGCACCGACAACGACAACATCAAAGGCATCTTGGAATTTAACGTCGGGATTCATAATTAATGGGGGAGGAGCCTAAATTTCAACTTTCCGCCCTGAAGCTCTAGGTGCGATCTGGTCTATTCTCTATTATATTCTGCCGATCGACAGAGAATCGATCTCGATCGACTATAAATATATTATGTATAAATTTGCGGCTGCTTCAACAGAAGAGCGAATTGTCTTTGGTTCTGCTCGACCTGGATACACGGACGATCGAGTCAATGAGTGGATCGAGTTTATGCAGATGCAAAATATTCAAAGAGTCTGCTGCTTATTGCCAAAATCGCATCTAAATCGGTATTCAAATTTACTCGATACTTATCGACAGATTTGGGGAGAGAATGCCATCTGCTGGGCACCAATTGAGGATTTTTGCTTAGTAGAATCAGAAGTGCTGTCCGCTCGAATTTTACCATTTTTAGCTACTGCCGATCGACACCAAGAGCGAGTTGTCATTCATTGCTCTGGCGGAGTCGGACGTACCGGACATATTCTCGCAGCTTGGCTCATCGCTGGACGTGGATTCGATCGTCAATCCGCGATCGAGTCTGTCAAAAAAACTGGTAAAAATCCTTATGAAGCTGTAATAGCCGCACCCTTTAAAGGGCGAAATCCCTGGCGAGTTTTGACGAAATTATATTTACTACTAGATAATTGTCGCAACTTCAATAATAGCTCTAGCTAATTATTTAGTTATCGATCGATACACCTTGTTCCTCAAGAATTAGTTGCCTACCTTTATAAACTTGTAATACGTTGCTAGTGTTTACAAAATATCGATATTTACCGTTGCTAAACTCATAACCTAGAAAAGTATAGCTTTTAGGATTATTTACAGTTTTTCCAGTCAAACGAATCGATTTGCCCGTTTTTGAATCTTTACCAATATAGGTGACGCGATTGCAAATGACGTTACCTTCGGCACACTGCCTGGTAATCTTGATTTCAAAGTTTTTGGTTTTCAAAGTTTCTGCCCCAGCGACTGTAGCATAGGCGACAACCTCAGCTAGTGGGAACAGAATAAAATAGAAGATAAATTTATTAATATTTAACATTTAGTGTGAGAAGATGCATTCAAAGTGGATATGGATATCTACACTTCGATCGCCTAAATTCCGGAAATTTCAATAATTGATAATTGATAATTGATAGTTGAGAATTAGCTCTTTCTGTTCCCATCGCCTCTGTCGATCGTGTCTAATAGCTCATCCACATCTAGAGCGGCTTGCCGCCGATTCCGATCTTAGCTCCACTGTGCCAGCCACCGCACGATCGATTCTGGAAAATCTCGACGTTTTCTAGTCTGAGGATCGATGACTACATGTTTGGTTGTCGCAGTAGCCAATACTAAAGATCGATCTGCTACTTGCGGATCTGTAGATAAGATCTGATGTTTTATCTCAAATTTACAACTATCGATCGCGTGTGGCGTCAGTTCAACTTTTACGCGATCGCCACAATACAAAGGTCTTAAAAAATCAGCCGATACATGAGTAATCGGCACGGCGAACTCAGAATTACCGACAAATGTTTTTAACTCGATTCCCGATTCAATTAGCGAAGCTTCATAACCAACATGACAAATCGAAATAATATTGGCAAAGTAAACAACACCCGCCGCATCGGTATCTCGAAACTGAACTGTATAATCAAAACAAAAAGACATAATAAACAGCTAAAAATATCGATAGAAAGTGCATTAAATATAGATGGTGGGCACTGCCCACCCTACTTCTATTCACTATTCACTATTCACTATTCACTATTCACTATTCCCTAAACCAACAACAACGGCTGACACTGATTGAGAGCCTGAGCTAATTGTTCGAGTTTGACAGGCTTAGTGACATAATCGTGCATCCCAGCAGCTAGACATTCTTGTTTATCGCCTTCGAGCGCGCTTGCTGTCATGGCAATAATAGTCGGACAACGATGTTCGGGGAATTCGGTTAAAATCCGACGGGTAGCCTCCATGCCATCCATTTTAGGCATCTGTAAATCCATCAACACAACATCATAAGCTCGATCGCGTAATAGTTCTAGGACTTCTACACCATTCATCGCGATATCGGCTTGATAACCAATCCGCTTTAACATGTGCATGGCCACTTTTTGGTTGACGAGATTGTCTTCGGCTAGCAAAATTCTTAACGGGAATGTGGCTTGATAGCGATCGTAATTTGAAGTTTGCGGCTTCACGAGCGATTTACTTTCAGTTTCACCCAAGATCTGAGCCAAAACATCTTGCAGTTGAAAATGTCCGAGCGGTTTATTTAAAGTTGCCGCAAATTTAACGTTAGCTGCTTCGATTTCCGATCGATTGATATTTAGAGAACTGAGCATGACTAATGGTAGCTGCTGATATTCTGAAAACTCGCGAATTTTTTGAGCGAGGCTGAGACCATCCATTTCGGGCATCTGCATGTCCAAAATTGCCAGATCGAAATGTCCGCGCAAATTGAGTAATCTTAAAGCTTCTGCCCCCGATTCGGTGGCATGAGCGTGCATTCCCCAAGATTGAGCTTGCAAAGCTAATATTTTGCGATGAGTAGCATTATCTTCGACAATTAATAGCCGTTTACCTTGCAAGTGTGCTGGCTGAGATTGCTCTTTGCGAGCGAATGAAGTTGGAGGTGGCGCGGCTTTGGCAATAATTGTAAAAAAGAAATTAGATCCGCCATCACTATTACTTTCGACCCACATTTTGCCATGCATCAACTCTGTCAATCTTCTACTAATAATCAGTCCCAAACCCGTCCCTCCATAGTTGCGGGTAGTAGAAGAATCAACTTGACTAAAGGCTTTAAATAAGCGATCGATCTTATCTTGAGGGATGCCAATTCCGGTATCTTTGACAACAAATCTCACCTCATACGTATCATCAGCAGCAATAACTGAATCGGTATCATTAGTAGCAATTTTTCTTGCCGTTACCCCCACGATGACTTCACCAGAATTAGTAAATTTCAAGCCATTACCGACTAAATTAACTAAGATTTGCCGAATGCGGGTAACATCACCATATAGGCAATTAGGTGTATTTTTATAAATCAGATATGCCAGTTCGAGATTTTTCTCAGCAGCTTTGGGTGCGAGGAGATCGAGAGTTTCTTCGATACAATCGCGAATATTAAATGGTTGATAATCTAGTTCTAATTTACCCGACTCAATTTTGGAGAAATCGAGAATATCATTAATCAGCGTCAGCAAAGCATCGCCACTATGGCGAATCGTACTGACAAATTCATGTTGTTGAGGGGTAAGTTCGGTATCGAGCAGCAACCCCGTCATCCCAATCACCCCATTCATTGGCGTGCGGATTTCGTGACTCATGGCTGCTAAAAAAGCACTTTTGGCTTTGTTTGCCGATTCAGCTACTTTTCTGGACTGTTCGAGGAGATCGTTTTGATGCTGGAGTTCTTCCGATTTTTGACGTAGGGCTAAATTGGATGCTTCTAGTTCTCGATACAAGTGAGATTGATGCAGTACCCGCTTGACTCTTTGGCGTAATACCGCCCAGTGAATCGGTTTGGTAATATAGTCAGCAGCACCAACAGCATAAGCTCGATCGAGTGAGGCTTTATCATCCAATCCCGTAATCATCAATACTGGTGTCAGTTCTCCTCCTGGTAACTTCTGAAGCTGCTCGCAACATTCAAATCCGTCCATCTCTGGCATCACTCCATCCATGAGTACCAAGTCTGGCTGGATTTCTTGATAAATGACGAGTGCTTCTTCGCCATTTTGAGCAGTCCTTACCTGATAGCCATCTTTGCGGACTTTCTCACATAGCAACGATCGCACTAAATCGTCATCATCGACAATCAGAATTAGCGGTGGGGAATGAGGTGTTTGTCCGATTGTCATGGGATGTTAGATCGGTTGACTGTTGAGAGTGAATAGTTAGGGTTTGTTTTAGCCAGGATGCCAAGCGCGACGAAAATGTATTAGACGCGTTGAGCTGCCGATCTCAATAGCATTCAGTTCTAAATCGGGGGTAGGAAAAAGGCGTACTGTTTATTTACTTATTTATCCCAAAAATCTCATCGGAACCAACGTATTACTTATATCATCTCCACGATATCGAAATATTTCTTAACTTATGGCCCGATCGCCGGAAACTGACAACGGTTGTGTGGTACCATCCACTGTTATCTATGGCCGATCGAAGTTAGATCTGAATCCACAATTGAGGTCAGTCACCATCCTCAGCGGTGGTATCTGAGGGCATAGCTGACGCTTTGCCAACACGATCGCCCTAGTAGTATCCGATCCTTCGATCCTTTGACTGTAACTTCATGCAATTGCGAGATTCCCTCCGCCGAACTAAGATTGTTGCTACCATCGGCCCGGCAACTAGTCGCCCTGAAGTCCTGAAACAATTGATTCAAGCGGGAGCCACGACTCTGCGACTCAATTTTTCTCATGGGACTCATGACGACCATCTAGCCAATATTCGCCTGATTAGGCAAATATCTTTTGAACTCAATCAGCCCGTTGGTATCTTACAAGATTTACAGGGGCCAAAAATTCGCTTGGGCAAATTTGCCGATGGTTCGATCGTCCTAAAAAATGGGGATCCCTTCACACTCACGAGTAAAATCATCCCGGGTACCCAGACGATTAGTGCCGTAACTTACGATACTCTGGCCGAAGAAGTCCCTGTCGGGTCAACGATTTTGCTCGATGATGGTAAGGTCGAAATGGTAGTTACCGCTGTCGATCGAGATACGAGCGAATTGCACTGTAAAGTAGTCGTCGGCGGCACTTTATCCAACAATAAAGGTGTCAACTTTCCTGGCGTCTACCTGTCGATCAAAGCTTTAACCGATAAAGACCGTCAGGATTTGATGTTCGGACTCGATCAGGGTGTAGACTGGTTAGCCCTCAGCTTCGTCCGCAATCCCGCCGATATCCATGAAATTAAAGAATTAATTGCCAATGCAGGCAAAGAAGTCCCAGTTATTGCCAAAATCGAGAAGCACGAAGCGATCGAGCAAATGGAAGCGATCCTCTCGCTCTGCGATGGTGTCATGGTAGCACGGGGCGACTTAGGCGTAGAACTACCCGCAGAACAAGTCCCCAGAATCCAGAAACAACTAATTGCCACCGCCAACCGACTGGGGATACCGATTATTACGGCTACCCAAATGCTCGATAGTATGGTTAACAATCCGCGCGGAACTCGCGCGGAAATCTCGGACGTCGCCAATGCGATTTTAGACGGTACCGATGCAGTGATGCTCTCAAACGAAACCGCCGTCGGCATTTATCCGATCGAAGCCGTGCAAACGATGGCCAGAATCGCCCTCGAAACCGAGAAAGAAAAACTCTCCAAACGCTGGGAAGATAATAAGCGATCGATTCCCAATGCCATCAGCGAAGCCGTAGGCAATATCGCCGAACAACTCGGAGCCGCTGCCATCATCCCCTTTACTAAAACTGGAGCCACCGCTCGCAGCGTTTCCAAATTCCGTCCATCCAAGCCAATTTTGGCCGTGACACCCCATGTAGATGTTGCGCGTAGGCTCCAGCTCGTTTGGGGAGTTCAACCCATGCTCCTGCTCGATTTAGCCAACGTAAATGACAACTTTCAAGCTGCCATCAACATGGCGCGGACGAGCAACCTGATCCACGAAGGCGATTTGGTCGTGATTACCTCCGGTACTCAAGGCGTCGCGGGTTCGACAGATTTAGTCAAAGTCGAAGTCGTCACGGCGATCTTAGGACAAGGGATCGGGATCGGACATGGTTTGGTAACTGGCGTCGCACACATTGCGCGCACGCCTAGAGATGTCGCTCACTTTAATAAAGGCGATATCTTGATTGCCAAAACTACCAATGCTGAGTATCTAGATGCCATCCGCAAAGCCAGCGCGATCGTCGTCGAAGATGAGGGTTTAACCTGTCATGCAGCCGTCTTAGGATTGCGATTGGATATTCCAGTCATCGTGGGTGTCAAAGATGCCACCAGCAGCATTCACGGCGGCAAAGTGGTGACATTAGATGTCCAACGCGGATCGATTTATTCTGGCGCAATTAGCTTTAATTAAAACGTGCATGTTTGCCTTCATGCTCAAACTCTCTCCC
>NZ_PVWO01000589.1 GCF_003003845.1 Chamaesiphon polymorphus CCALA 037
CTGAATCAAAGCTTGAATGCCGACAACTTGCGACTTTGGTAATAGCTGCAAACCCTGTTTCACCAACCGTCGATTGATTCCTGTCAGTGGTGCTAAATCGGCGATCGTACCTAATGTAAATAACTCTAATAACTCATCGCTCAAAGATGGTTTTTCTAGCCTTTGAGCTAATTCTAAAGCCAATAAATAAGCAACTCCCACACCCGCGATCGCGCGATAAACCGAAGATTCAGCAATCAGTTTCGGGTTAAGAATTGCCTGCGCTGGGGGTAATTCTTGGGGTAAATCGTGATGATCGGTAATAATTACCTGCAAGCCCAATTCTACGGCTCTGGCGATCGCGGCAACTGCCGAAATGCCATTATCCACGGTGATAATCAGCTTTACACCTTCAGCATGAAACTCCTCGACAATCCGCTTATTAATCCCATACCCATCCGACATCCGACTGGGAATCGCATAATCGACATCTGCACCCAAAGCCGAGAGCGCGCGCAAAAGTAGGGCGGTGCTAGTCATGCCATCCGCGTCGTAGTCCCCACAAATCGCGATTTTAGATTTATTGGCAATTGCCTGTACTAAAATATCCAGACTAATCTCCAGATCGGGAAATTCTGTCAATGGCGAAGGTAATACCGCCGTCTCTGGATATATAAACAACTCCGCTTGCTCTACCGTCTCGATCCCGCGATTTATCAATACCTGTGCTAGCAATGGCGATGTCGCTTCTCCATCTGTAAGCGTAATTCCCGCAGCTAAGTTTGCAGCCTGGGATAAATTGCTCGGTGCTATTTGCCAGCGATGTTGGGGAAGCATAATAATTTTGGCAGTTGCAAGTTGAAGTGTGGCGATCGATTCCATCTCAAGACCGATCTGGCTCATCTTCTCATTATGCAACGTCCGCTCCCACTGCGTTTCGATATTTTGCGCCTAAATTCAGCTTAATTTAGATCGAGACCCAAGTTTCCGATCGAAATTGGGTCGATCTCGATCGCTAATTTAGGCCGCTAAATAGGGATAATCTGTATAGCCTTCAGCACCTGGAGAATAGAATTTAGAAGGATCTGGCTCATTCAGCGGCGCATTTTTGGCAAACCGTGTCGGCAGATCCGGATTAGCTAAGAACGATGTCCCAAAAGCCACTGCATCGAGCTTACCATCGGCGATCGCGGCTTCGGCTTCTTCCGCACCATAACCCATATTGCCGATAATCGTACCGCGATAGATCGATCGCATTGGCGTCATGATATCGCCCTGTTGTTCGCCCAAGAAATCCGCGCGCATGACGTGAAGATAAGCGAGATTATAGTCATTGAGGCGATTCGCCAACCAACTGAAAGTCCCGATCGGATCGCTGTCTTTCATACTATTGTAGCCATTGAGCGGCGAAACTCTTACGCCCACTCGATCGCTACCCCAAACATCGATCGTGGCAGCTAGCACTTCTAGCAACAACCGAGCGCGATTTTCGACGGAACCACCATAAGCTCCACTGCGGTGGTTCGAGCCATCGCGCAAAAATTCGTCTAATAAATAACCATTCGCGGCGTGGATTTCGACACCATCAAATCCCGCTGCTTTGGCATTTATCGCCGCTGCTTTGAATCCAGCAATAATCGTCGGAATTTCGGCATCTTCTAGCGCGCGGGGCGTTACATGCGCGACTTTGCCGTTGGGAGTACGGATTTCGTCATTGGTAATCGGAATGGCACTCGGAGCCACTGGAATCGCCCCGTCGTTCATCAGCGGATGGCAAGATCGCCCGCCGTGCCAGATTTGAAGCGCGATCTGACCGCCTTTGGCATGAACTGCGTCGGTGACTTGTTTCCAGCCAGCTACTTGCGCGTCATTATAAATCCCTGGCTCCGTCCAAAACGACGAGCAACCCGCCATCGCCGCCGTCGCCTCGGCAATTACCAATCCCGCACTCGCCCGCTGGCTGTAGTGTTCGGCCATGAGAGCTGTCGGTACGTGATCTTTGTCTGCCCGACAGCGAGTCAAGGGTGCCATCAGAATGCGATTGGGGAGAGTCAAAGCTCCCATTTTCAGCGGTGTAAATAGATGGGTAAATGTCATAAGCTAACTAAATTAATGAAGGGGTGAATTAGTCTGCTGTAATAAATTCGGTAGTTCGATAATTCCGAACTATAAAACTATATCAATTTACATGGCATAATGCAAGTAGGGCATTGCCCGACAAATTTGAATGGCAAGTCAGTTCGCACCAACCCATTTCATTCCCAATTCAGTACTGCCCGCGCCCCATACCATGCGTCCCTTCTATCATCCCCAAGCTGAAGATATTACTCTTGTTGGCGTGCTCTATGCACTAGGCGATCCCGTGCGATTGCAGATCGTTCGCCGACTAGCCCAGACAGGGGAATTAACTTGCTCGGATCTAGACTGCGCTGTCGCCAAATCCACCATGTCCCATCATTTCAAGATTTTGCGAGAATCGGGACTGGTATTGACCCGTAAAGAAGGCACTCAACATATCAATACCCTCCGCTCTGACGATCTCAACAGGCTGTTTCCCGGATTATTAGCGGTAGTCTTGCGGGAGCCAATTAATAAGTAAAGCAGCCATTGCCGATACTCTCCCAACTCCCAACTCTTGCCAAAATAGTACTAGGATTTACGCCGCTCGGTACTAGCCCGATTGCTTTTCGAGTCGCCCAATTAAATAACCGATCGGGAGTGCCTCGATCGCATAACGAGCAAAGAAAATACTATCTTTGTTAGCAAAATTTAACTCTTCCGAAAAAGCTTTGAGAATACCCGCACCAGCGATCAAATCTTTATCGGGAAACTTTTCTTGGACTTTTTTGATTTCGGCTTGAACCTTGGTCAATTGCTCTGGCGTACAGCTACTAAGATTGGGTTCAAATAACGTTTTGCGGCTGCGGGTAGCGTTGTTATAAAAAGTGTTGATATCTTCCGCTCTCAGCCGTGTAAAGCTCGATACGCGTTCTTCTTTTGGGCGAGCGATGTTTTGCTCTTTTTCGCAAGGACGGGTGAGTGTGGTCATCGCCCAGACAATGCCACCAGCGAGATAGATTCTTGACGAATTAGACAATTTGGGTTGTTGTCGCAGTGCCTGACGGATTGCAGGCACGACGGTGGCTTTGGTTTGTTCTTCTGCCTTAACCGTAAACTTACGGTTCGCTCATTTTCAGGGAGGGTCATCAGATTGTGGCCCAAGGCAAGTATAAATCTCAACTGGAAAGTTC
>NZ_PVWO01000590.1 GCF_003003845.1 Chamaesiphon polymorphus CCALA 037
TGTAAGCCAAGTCCATCTTTGACTACGCCACTACCTCCTGAAGTACCGCCAACCAGAAATAACGCACCTAGCGGTCGCGGTTAATTCCAGTACTAAATTAATACTTCAAATTGGGGCTGAAACACGATCGTTTCGGCCCCAATTTTGATAATAATAATTAGAAAAAGCTCATGAGATCGCTCGTCGATCGGAAAAATCTACAGCGTAATTCGATCGGATAGTGCGTCCTGCAAATTAAATTAATTAGATCTCGATCGTAAAAGATCGCCTTGTTTGCGATCGATTGTCAGTGGTCTACTGCCATTTTTTTAAAAGGTCGATCGCATCTTGATAGTCTCGATCCTTGCCTTGTTGTTGAAATAGTTTCGTAGCTTGTTGCAGATCGTTAATCGCACCCGATCTATCTTTCAGTTCGTCCTTTTTGAGAATACCGCGATAGTAGTAAGCATCAGCATAATTGGGATCGATCTCAATCGCCCGATTGTAATCTGCTAATGCACCTTGAGGATCTTTCAGTTTGTGCGTCTTCAGAATACCACGCAAGTGATAAAAAAGAGCTTTGTTGGAATCGAGTTGAATTGCTCGATCGAAATCTGCCAATGCACCCTGGAAGTCTTTTAGGGTGATAAACTTCAGCGCACCGCGACTGCTGTAAGCATCAACATAATTGGGATCGATCTGAATTGCTCGATTGAAATCTGCTAATGCGCCCTGGAAGTTTTTCTGAGCATATTTTAATTTGCCACGATTTTTAAAGGCAAAAGCATGATTGGGATTAATTTGAATCGCCCGATCGAAATCCGCCAATGCGCCTTGTGTATCGTTGAGTTTGTCCGTCTTCAGATTACCGCGATTATTGTAAGTAGGAGCATAATTGGGATTAATTTGAATCGCTCGATCGAAATCTGCCAATGCGCCTTGTGTATCGTTGAGTTTGTCAGTCTTCAAATTACCACGATTGTAGTAAGCAAAAGCATGATTGGGATCGATTTGAATCGCCCGATTGTAATCCGTTAATGCACCTTGGGTATCATTCAGTTTGTAATTCTTCAAAATACCGCGATTATTGTAAGCATCAGCAGCATTGGCATCGATCTGAATTGCCCGATTGTAATCTACTAATGCACCTTGTGTATCCTTCAGTTTGTCCATCTTCAGCACACCACGATGGTTGTAAACAGGAGCAGAATTGGGATTAATTTGAATCGCCCGATCGAAATCTGCTAACGCTCCCTGGGCATCGTTCAGCTTAGATTTAGCAATACCACGGATGTAGTAAATTCGAGCGGTTTGGAAATCGATCGAGTTTGGGGAGCGTTCCCGTAGGGAAATTGCCCGATCCATGTCGGTGACGATCCCTCGATAGTCACCTTTGCTCTCTTTTAAAACCGCACTGGCAATCAAATCTTCTACTGGTTTTGGCTTTGCGGTTACCACCACTGGAGTATAGCCACCGATCCCTGCTGCTGTCGCCAACTTGACGAACGTATTAACCGTAATCCCGAGGTTAAAACCAGTCTTCACCCGCACTCCATCATTCATCGTCTTTTCGAGCTTCGTATCCACATCCCCTTGTCCGTGGATGGCAATCACCTCACCCTTATCGTTCCACACCGGGCCACCACTATGTCCTGGCAAAGTATTATTACTGTAAATCAGCGAATAACCCTTCCCTTGCTGCTTGGTACTACTATTACTAACCACATCGCCTTTGACAAAGGCAAAAATCGAATTGCTGATGGTAGACGAAAGTGGGTAGCCAGATACATAGACAGTCTCACCTGCATCGACCGCATCGGAGTTATCGATTAGTTTAGCAACTGGGTAGTTTTTGCTACTGGTAAAGGTGAAGATTGCAAGATCGACTTGGTTCGGAAAGGTTTTGATATTGGCAACCTGATATTGCGTATCGTCAGGTGTCGTTACTTGACAACCACTTTTCTTCACCGCATGAGCCACTGTCAGCACGGTATAAGTACTACCTTCTTTACGAACGATGGCTCCAGACCCAAAACCACACCCAGTAATCTGTACCGTTACTTGTTTGGCAATCTTTTGTACCTCAACTGGCGATAGGGCAACTGCGACAGTTTGTACTAGGGGAATTGTCGCCGCTACACCAATTAGTCCGACCCACAGCGAGATTCTCGAAGACATGGATGTGTATTTATTTTGTGACAGTATCGATATTAATCGATTTCACTCCGATCTGTGAAACTTGTAAAATCTTTATACTATTGAAGGTGTTGTCAAACAAGACTCGATCGATCTAAATGAGACACATGAAACGATTATTGAAAATCTCTCGATCGCTACTAGTGACCTACTACGCCTACATGCTAGAGTATCGGGCAGAATTGCTATTGTGGGCACTTTCGGGGTCGTTACCGTTCATTCTGATGGGCGTGTGGACGCAAGCCGCACAACAGGGGTACTTTGGTTTGTCTTCGATCGATTTTGCGCGATATTTCTTAGCAGTTTATCTGGTTCGCCAACTGACTGTAGTCTGGGTAATTTGGGATTTCGAGCGCGAGATTGTTGATGGTAAGTTATCATTTCGATTGCTACAGCCATTAGATCCCGTCTGGCATCATATTTGGTCGCATATTGGCGAGCGGTTTGCCAGATTGCCATTTATTTTTGGATTGGTTGCCTTATTTTTCTGTTTGTATCCCAGTGCCTTTTGGATACCAAGCTTGAGTACGTTAGGGTTATTTACGATCGCTAGTGCTTGTGCATTTGCCTTAACTTTTCTGATTCAATACACGTTAGCAATGTTTGCATTCTGGACTGAAAAAGCTAGTTCGATTCAGGAGGTAGTGTTCTTAGTCAATCTCTTTTTGTCAGGCGCGATTGCCCCGCTCGAACTCTTTCCGCCAGCAGTTAGATCGATCGCTTTTTGGACGCCTTTTCCCTATATTATCAACTTTCCCGCCAGTATTATTACGGGATTGCAAGTCGATGTCGTGCGGAGTTTTGGCATTATCTTTCTATGGATGTTTTTATTCTCGATCGTCAATCGCTGGCTCTGGCGCAAAGGGATCCGTCAGTACTCCGGCATGGGAGCTTAATGTTAATTGAGAATTGAGAATTGAGAATTGATAACTGAGCATCGATCGTTAATAAACTAAAGCCTAAACCCTCTACCTTCTGCCATCTGCCTTCTATCTATTCATGAACAAGTATTTAAACCTAATTCAACTATTCTGGAGAACTTCGATCGCTGCCG
>NZ_PVWO01000591.1 GCF_003003845.1 Chamaesiphon polymorphus CCALA 037
GGGTAAACCAACCTTAAACGAAGCCTAAAGCCAATCCCTAAAGCCTAATCCCCATCCCCTATCCCCTACTCGATGAATGCTGACAGTGCCATAAATGCGATCGATCGATTACTCATTGACAATACGGGTAAGCATCTTAGCGATCTGCAAATATTTATCATTCAGCAGGTGTGGCTGGGGTGCAAGTATATCGATATTGCCGCAGACTATCATTGTACGGAGGGACATGTCAAAGACACTGCCGCAGCTTTGTGGCAATTATTATCGCAACTATTGGCGGAGCGGGTAACTAAAACCAATCTCAAGTCGATTTTACAACGCCATGAGAGTCCGGCGATCGCGATGCCGACGAGAAGTATCGATCGTCAATTTATCGGTAGAGAACTAGATATCTCTAGATTAGACGAATTGGCCGATCGAGGACAACGGACGATCGTCATTTTGGGCGAGGGTGGCGTCGGTAAAACTACCTTTGCACAGCAGTATTTAAAAACCAGCGGCTGCGATCTAATTTTGGAATTATCGATGGCAAAAGAAGCCGCTCGCATTACGCCCGCCGAAATTATTGTCGAGGAATGGTTGCGCGAAGATTTACAAACCGAGCCAGGAAGAGAATATGGAATCGCTCTATTGCGGCTTAAACGGCAACTCAGTACCCGCAAAATTGGGATTTTAATCGATAATTTAGAGCCAGCATTAGATCGAGATGGGCGAATTATTTCGCCTTACCGTAGCTATGTAGAACTGCTCGGAATTTTAACCGATCGACAGTTGCCCGGAATTACCTTAATTACCAGTCGCGATCGATTATGCGAAGTAGATTTAAATTTAACTCATTATCGGTTGTCGGGATTAGCAGTAGATACGTGGCAAACTTATTTTAATTATCGTCAGATCGATACAACTGCTACCGCAATTACTCCTTTGCATTACTCATACGGGGGTAATGCTAAAGCGATGGAAATTATTGCGAGTAATATTCATGCCGATTTCGCTAGTAATATCGATATTTACTTGCAAGCCGATCGAGATTCACAACTAATCGAAACCGGACTGAAACAATTAATTGCCAATCAATTCGATCGTCTGCAAACTCTAGATCCTGATGCTTATCAATTACTCTGTCGAGCTGGCTGTTATCGCTATCAAGATTTGAGTCGAGTTAATGCCGATGCTTTATTATGCTTATTATGGGAAATCGAACCAACAGCCAGAGCGAAAGTCCTCAACGCGATCGACAACCGCTCGCTAATCGAGTCTCACTGCGGGCAATACTGGCTGCATCCCGCAATTAGAGCCGAAGCGATCGCCAGATTGCAACGAACTGATGACTGGGTAAAAGCGCATCAAGCAGCCGCTAATTATTGGAGCGATGCGGTTGTCAAAATTGTCGATACGCATACCGCAATTACGGCACTAGAGGCATATTATCACTATGTAGAAATTGGAGATTTATTGCAAGCTGCCAAAGTATTACTGCACCCGCGTAACAATCAATGGGGACAATTTTTACCCTTGGCTAGTAATTTATATAGAATGGGATTGATTCAACCCATCCTGATGGCAATTACGCCGATAATTACCGAACTTCCCCCCGATCGATCGACTGCTGAATTAAATAATATTCTCGGCGATCTTTACTGGATTGTCGGGCAAGTACATGAAGCAATTGCGACCCAGCAACACGCGATCGATTATACAGATCGAATGCTATCAAATCTCGATCGACAAGAGAAATCGCATGACATTCATTGCTTGAATATCTTAAATATCGATTCCCTATTGAGCCTCGGCTTATATCACATCGATCTGTGGGAATTAACCACCGCCAGCCAACTCTTTCAACAAGTAATAACAGTTGCCAGTAATACCGCAGGCGATCGCTGGATTCAAAAAGCAACCGTGTGTTTGGCCTTGGTACAATCTTATCTCGATCGATTCGACGAAGCTAGAGCATTAATTACCAAGATCGAGCCTGTAACTATCCACCAAAAATGGACGGGAAGTAGTGCTTATTTTCTCCAAATCGTCGGCCAAATTTACACCAATTTAGGCGACTACGATCTCGCCGAATATATTTATCAGCAAACCTTGACATTTTGTCAAAGTGGTAACTACCTGCAAATTCAAGGTCGAACTTTAACTAGCTTGGCACAATTATATCGATCGCAAGGTAACCTCCAAACCGCTCAAACCACGCATCTCCATGCGATCGAAATTCTCGACAGACTCGGTGCCAAATGCGATCTCGCCGAAGCCTATTATCAAGCCGCACTCACCTGGCAACAAGCCGGAGAGATCGCCCAAAGCCAAATTTATCGCAACACCCACGCACGTAAACTCTTCACCGAAATCGCCGCACCAGAGCAGTTGGTGAGAATTAGTTAGGAGACTGGGAGACTGGCAGAGCATATTATTCTCTTACTCATTACCCATTACTCATTACTCATCCACCCCTATGCCTACCGTCAGCCTAATTCGCGCCACATCCTACGCAACCGATCGACTCCGCGAGTCAGTAGAAGCCGTCTTAGCACCACTAGGTGGTATCGGTGCTTTCGTCAAACCAGGAGATCGCGTCTTACTCAAGCCAAACCTGTTGACTGGTGCGCGTCCGACCAAAGAATGCGTCACGCGTCCCGAATTAGTTAGATGTGTCGCCGAACTGGTAATTGCAGCGGGTGGGAAGCCATTTTTCGGCGATAGTCCCGCTTTTGGGAGTGCGATGGGCGTCGCCAAATCCAACGGTTATTTACCGATGATGGTCGAACTAGATCTGCCTGTGGTCGAATTTCATGGCAAACGCTACGAGACAGCCAGCGAAAATTTCAATCATTTATTACTTAGCAAAGAAGCGATCGAAGCTGATGTCGTCATCAACCTGCCCAAAGTCAAATCTCACGTCCAACTGACGATGACTCTGGGTGTCAAAAATCTCTTCGGGTGCGTTCCTGGCAAAATGAAAGCCTGGTGGCACATGGAAGCTGGCAAAAGTGCCGAACGCTTTGGCGAAATGCTCGTCGAAACCGCGCGCGCAATTAGCCCAAATTTGACCATTATCGATGGTATTATCGGCCACGAGGGAAATGGCCCCAGTGGCGGCGAACCCAAGTTATTAGGCGTTCTGGGTGCTTCTGGGGACGTATTTGCTCTAGATGTGGCGATGCTGGAAGTTTTAAATGTGGATGCACATCTAGTTCCGACAGCGGCTGCGG
>NZ_PVWO01000592.1 GCF_003003845.1 Chamaesiphon polymorphus CCALA 037
AATACCTTGAGGTAGGTATTATCTCGTGGTTGTTTTGACTCACCTAGAGCATTACCACTGTACGCTTCGCAGCGCACTTACACCGCCTTGCGGTGTGCCCGTATCCGTTGGGTTAAATTTCCCATTGAGGATGAAACCAGCTTTTAACCATCCTTTGATTAGGTCTTTTCTAGGGAAGTTACCTAATTGTTTGAGGATAGATTCATGGGCAATGTTATCGAAGAATTCTTTGATATCAGCTTCTAGAACCCATTTATGTCCTCCAGTTCTGGGAGAGAAGTTTAATCTGTTAAAGTTTGCGACAATGGCATCTTGACAGTTTCTCCCCGGTCTGAACCCGTAGGAATTGGGTTCAAAAATGGCTTCCCATTCAGGTTCTAGTGAATTAGCTATTATTGCCTGTTCGGTTCTGTCACGCACGGTTGGGATTCCGAGCGGTCGTTTCTTACCGTTAGGTTTGGGGATAATTACCCGTTTTGTTGGGCTTTGATTCCCACCTTTCCAGTTGTTGACCAGTTTTACCCGTTCTTCTGGGGTATTGACTATTTCCTTGTCAATTCCTGCCGTCTGTTTACCTTTATTGGTCTGGGTAATTTTTCGTACAGACAGTAATAGGTTTGCGTAGCTTCTTTGCATCAACTTTTGGAGATTTCGCAACTTCCGCCAGTTACCAAGTTTTCTCGCGAGAAAGATTCGTTGACGTAGATTCTTAACCATTTTGTTGATTTTGCGCCAGTTAACCTGACTCCAATCTTCTAGTGGTTTCTTCAGTCCGTTTGTTGTATTTGAATACGACATCTAACATGTCCTTAGATTAAGTTTCTTTGTTTAGTCTCTTTCTCATAAGACCCAGAAAAAGTCTGCTATTCCTTTCGGTCACGGGCAAATTTTGAACCCGTATCCTACTCATTACAAGTAGGCATTCGCTTTTTCTTCCATCCTTTACCCTCCAGAGAGTTCGGTATTCCTTGCGGTTTACTTACTTAGAGATTCGACCTTTTCTAAGACTCTGTAGGGCTTATCCTGTTGTGTCATTCTGTGTTGCGTCTTCTTTTAGATACTGTCTTTTCTACGGTAGGAGTCATATTCACACGTATTAACAAATTGCCAGTGTTAATACTACCTACTTACCTTTTGGTGAGAGCCTATCAGCCTTATTTGGCTCTTTTACGCATGACGTAGTTTAAGCAACAGTTCACTTTTCGTTTATCTTGAGAAGACTCCCTTTAGCCCCGAAACCGTTTTAGGCTAACAGCATCGGTTACATTTGTGGTCTGCATTCCGGTTATTTCGTTACCTACTTGACCGTGACCGGACTCAATTATTTGAGCCTTTTACACAAGGGTAAGGGGTGTGAATCCCTTAGTAGGAGAAGGCTCCTACGGACAGAATGACCAGTTCAGGTCGCACAGCAATAGCCGTATAGCTTGCCCAACCGTTGGATATAGTCGGCAATTTCTGCGCTGCGAGTGGTTTCCGGTATGGGTTCGACGGCAAACCCCATCGGTTGCGCCTGTGCTGCTGGTTGGGGTACAGTCGAGCAATGTTCTACGAGTGATGCCTTGCCCTTAGCATCGATGGCAATGCTCACCGATTCGCCAGACTTACGCCCCAAGATCTCGATATCCCCTGCGGGTCGCCAGATCGCGATTTCCTCCCCCGTACCTGTAACCACGTTCAAGACTGCTTTCTGACCGTGTTTGGTGTTGACTTGCCGCGCCGATGTCACTTTTGCTGCGAGTAATTTCATGATGGTTAGTAGGCGGGGAATTCCCCGCCCTGTAAGGTTTACATGTAGTCAACGGCAGAGGCGAACCGCTCGGTTAGTAGAGCTTCTGCCTTGCGATAGGCTGACTTAACCTCACCGCGAGGCAGATATGAGGTAGCGGCAATAAACAGCGTGGCGTAGCTGCCAATTGGCGAGTCTGGGGTGTCGAAACGTTCACCCCAGTGAGATATGCCGCCTAGTAGCTCGGTTTCGCCTCGTTGTACCCAGTAGCGGATATCGCCTTCGGGGATGCAATCATCGATGTTGTCTTGGATATCGATAATCTCAACGCCCAACAGCGAGAGGGTTTCGGCTTCGATGAGGTCGAGCGGGACGGCGATCGTGGTAGAGACTTGCGATCGATCTAAAAGTTGTGGCATTATTAAAATATCCTTACTGTTTCTGTTTGGTGAAGACTATGCGATCGCAGCCCTGAGAAAGTAGCGATCGCTTTGTCGTTGAAAGATTAATTTCTCAACCTTTCCATACTGTAATTATATCATGTATTAGTATTGGCTGATAGAGTTTTGTGGTTGATTTTAAGTATTTTAAATAAGTATTCTCGATCGATCTATATGTCGATGTACAGCAAACCTTATCGTTGAAATATAGTTGTTTACTATACAAAACAAACTAATGATCTGCCCTAATTGTCAAAATCAAAAAGGACTAAAAAATGGCTGTAGAAATGGAATACAGCGATATTATTGCAAGCTTTGTAAGCACAACTGGTCGGATAGTAGCCGCTCTGTAGGACAGCCGCCGATCTATGATCGAGCGATGACAGGTGCCGAACAAGTCGCACGTTTTAGAGCTAAGAGAAAAGAGAACCTAATCGATCCAGATCCCCTTTCTTAGTTTTTTAAAATAACTTTTGATGACAGGTGCCGAACAAGTCGCACGTTTTAGAGCTAAGAGAAAAGAGAACCTGATCGATCCAGATCCCCTTTCTTAGTTTTTTAAAATAACTTTTACCGCCCCACTAGCAACTACAAAAAGAGCGCGTTTTTGACTGACCGCACCTCACTAGCGATAGCAGAGCTTATGACTCGTGGTGCGGTCTGACAAAAAGGTGCAAGCTCCCGCAGGGGCAGGGTTTTAAGCAGACTGGAAAATTCCAAGCTTTTGCTGTAAGGTGCGATCGGGTTAGATTCGAGCGGGAGAGAGTGAATTATTGAAACGCTTACTCTGTCTATATTTGAGCTATTGGCGATGCCACCATACAAAGCTACTAAGCTACTACCGATTTAGTAGAAACGATCGCTGAAGCCACAGGATTATCGATTCGGCAAAGCCGACGCTACGCAAACGAACAAGTCCAACAACTTCAAACCGAGCGATTGAATTGAATATATCTGCCAGGGGTTTTTTGCATAAACCCTCCAAAAGGGGGAATAAGCAGATTTATATACCAGGGCTAGCAGTTTTCTTCAAGTAA
>NZ_PVWO01000593.1 GCF_003003845.1 Chamaesiphon polymorphus CCALA 037
TGGGGGGAGCGGCGCATCGAACGGGAGGTTCCCTCCCGTTTGTGTGCGACAAGACAGACCCCCCAGATCCGGGTTCTACGCAGCCACTAACCTAAAAAGTACTAGTCCGAAATCTGTGGGTAATGGATAGCTTTATAAGTGGGTTGGGTGGTAAATCAACTGAAAACAAAGCCCAGTATACTTATGTACGCACAATCGGAAATAGGAAAAAGTAGGTTCGATCTTATTACACCTTTCAGCCTAAAGCCTAAAACCTAAAACCTATCTCCTAACGAAGTTTCTGCACCCAATTGTGATAAAGCTGCTGAATCTTGACGGTGATTGGTTGTGCGGTGGCTGGTGCTGAAGAAGGTGTGGATTGAATATTTGCCAATAGATGAGCTTCAGCCATCGCCACATCACCATCGCTATAAATTAAACCGCTAATTGCTTCGATTAGAGCGTCGTCATCATAAATCGATCGATCTCCCAGATACTCGCCAATCCACTGCTCGCAGTCTGTGGGGGTAACTTTGCTCGATCCCGTCAATAATGATTCGATCTCAGGCTCTAGATCCAACTGACGATCGTGAACAACTTTCGAGAGATATTGACGTTCTTCCGGTTGGATAGTCCCATCGAGCCAAGCTACGCCGATGAGGATCTTCATTAGCAATCGTCCCTGAGATTCTGCCTGCATAGGATTTACCATAGTAAGTAATTCTCTTTTCCTAATTCTATGCCGATCGCTGCTGACATGGCTGCCAAATTTCCTGCCGATACGTTTGCCAATCTAGAGCGTGTCGATAAAATGTGGCAAAATTTGCGACAGGGACAGATTTCGCCACGAGAAATGGTCGTTTCCAGCGATGAATTTTTAAAAACCATCGATATCGAGATTGCGATCGCGGGTGGTACGCTGGGAATTATCCTGGCAGCGGCTCTCCAACAGCGCGGGATGCAGGTAGTCGTCATCGAGCGGGGAGAATTGAAAGGGCGAGTGCAGGAGTGGAACATCTCGCGGGCGGAATTAGCGGTGCTGGTGGAGCTAGAATTGCTATCTGAGGCCGAATTAGCACTAGCGATCGCCACAGAGTATAACCCAGGACGGATCGCTTTTCCGAATACGCCCGATATTTGGGTGCGAGATGTCTTAAATATCGGTGTAGATCCAGTATATTTACTCGCAACTCTCAAGGCTAAATTTTTAGAACGCGGTGGCAGATTATTAGAATTTACCGCTTGCGATCGCGTCACAATTCACCCAAATGGGGTAGAAATTAATACCCCAACGGCGAGATTGACAAGTAAGTTATTTATCGATGCCATGGGGCATTTTTCGCCACTAGCCGCACAAGCTAGAGCGGGGGTAAAGCCAGAGGGAATTTGTCTGGTAGTCGGTAGTTGCGCGACAGGATTCGAGCGTAATGAAACGGGCGATATATTTGCGACAATTACGCCAATTCAAAATCAGTGTCAATATTTTTGGGAAGCATTTCCCGCCCGCGATGGACGCACCACCTATCTATTCACTTATATGGATGCGCATCCCGATCGGTTTAGTATAGAATTTTTATTTAATGAATATCTCAGATTATTACCCACTTATCAACAGGTCGAATTATCCCAATTAAATTTTCAGCGGTGTCTGTTTGGGTGCTTTCCATCCTATCGTAATAGTCCGCTCAAAACACCCTGGGCGCGAATACTATTAATTGGCGATAGTAGTGGTAGTCAATCTCCCGTCAGTTTTGGCGGCTTCGGAGCAATGATTCGTCATTTGTCTCGACTGACTGATGGGATTGAAATGGCCATGCGTGCGGATGCACTGACTAATAAAGATCTCCAATTATTGCAACCATATCAACCTAATATTGCTGTAACTTGGATGTTTCAAAGAGCGATGAGCGTACCGATCCATAGTCAAATTAATCCCGATCGCATTAACAACCTCTTAACTGCTGTCTTTCGATCGATGAACGATCTCGGCGACAATGTTCTGCGCCCATTTCTTCAGGATGTCGTCCAGTTTCCCGCACTATCTAGAACATTAGGACAAACCTCAATATCTAGTTTGCCAGCAGTACTACCGATCGTCCCTCATGTCGGAGTTGCCACACTGCTCGATTGGCTGATTAACTATATTAACTTAGGTGTGTATACTGGACTTTATCCATCGAGTAAACTTATCGCACCATTATTAACTAAACTTTCACCATCGCAACAGTATTACTATCAGCAAGTATTACAGGCTTACCGATATGGATCCGGCAAAGACTTAGATATTTAGAGTGTCGGGTGGTAAAAATGCGTTCGCGGAGCGTGCCAACGGCAATTGTCACGAGCAGCACGATCGATACGTAGTGATGAGTTTTATGTGTAGTTTTAGCGGGACGAATTATAAATGCAAATATGCCGTCACTTTACTGCCCCTAATTCCACGTTTGACATCGCCTACCTCACACTTCCAATTTTGCTGACATGAATAACCCCTTAGAGCAGTTTTCAGTTGAGATCGATCGATCGGATCGAGACATTAATCTCGCTAAGGCTGCATTATATATTTCCCAAATTGAATATCCCGACTTGGAGATCGATCGATATCTAAATATTATCGAAGAAATGGCTGCGGAAGTAACTAAAAGATTGCCAGAAACGCACTATCCGCTCAAAGTCATTCAAACCATTAACAGCTATTTATATACAGAACTTAACTTTCACGGTAACGAGACCGATTATTACAATCCAGCTAATAGTTTTCTCAATGAAGTTATCGATCGCCGGACGGGGATTCCAATTACCTTAGCGGTTGTGTACTTAGAAATTGCCAAGAGGATCTATTTTCCGATGGTTGGAATTGGAATGCCAGGACATTTTCTGATCAAACCTAATTTTAAAGATGCGGGCATATTTGTCGATGCCTTTAATGGTGGTGAAGTTTTATTTGTGGAAGACTGTAGGCAAAAGCTAATCCACATCTACCAACAAGATATTCCCTTTTTACCACCCGAACTATTGCAACCAGTTACCAATCGTCAGATCTTACTACGAATCTTAAATAACCTCCAGGCAAACTACCTCAATCAAGTCGATTTCGATCGCGCCTACGTCATCAAACAATGGATCGAAATCGTTGGCTTCCAGTAGATAACTGCTAAATCGGTGTCGCAACGCCCTAAAATTGGAGAAAATTATGCTAGTGCGCCGTGCATAGTCAATCCCC
>NZ_PVWO01000594.1 GCF_003003845.1 Chamaesiphon polymorphus CCALA 037
GGGGTTTTTTGCATAAACCCTCCAAAAGGGGGAATAAGCATATTTATATACCAAAGCTAGCAATCGTTCGGAGAAAATTAGTAAGACTGTACTTGGGTGAGCTGGTGAACGATATCATCAAGATCGATCGGTTCAGAGCATTTTCTAAACTCATAGCGACCGTATAAATTGATGTGCTGCCAAGCCACAGGCGAAATCTGTTTCAAGGCTTCAACTCCTTGAACATCGTCACCAGACTCCCGATGAGCCAGGACATTAGATAAAATACTGGCATTATAATAAAGAATACAGTTAGCAATTAACCGCCCACACTCGCTCCAAAGCTGCTGCTCTAACTCAGATTTAAAGCGCAATTTACCAAAATTTGCATAAGAGATAGCTCGACGTAATTGATGATAGCTTTCACCCCGATTCAATGCCCGCTGGACATTTTGACGTAAGGGTAAAGAATCAATATAATCAAGCAGATACAAACTTTTGAGAATATTATCATACTCCCATAAAGCACGTCGAGTCTTATTCTTCCGAGTATAAGCACTCAGTTTACCAACAATAATGCTTTGAGTAGTTTCCTTCACCGCCAGTGAAACCATAATTCGTTGAATATTCTCCCATTCTTCCACAATCAAATCAGTATTAAGTTTACGAATAGGCTTGACAACACAATCCTTATCGTAGTTACTAGGATGTTGAAATCCATATAGAGCCTTGCTTACCTTGTCATAGATATCTTTATAGCGGGGTGCAAATTGATAACCAAACGAATGCAGAACAGCAAAGTTAACCTGATTCGTACCATGAGTATCAGTTGAATGGATCTCTGGCTGAATATCAGTCGTGTTATTGAATAAAATATCAAATACAAAGTGGCTCTCATGTTCGTTGGCTCCAATAATTTTGGCATTAACCGGAATATGGTTAGCAACTAACGTGTATGAGACAACGCCCTTCTTCAATCCAAAATACTTAGGCGAGTGCCGTGAATTGATTGTATTAATCCGAGCTTCAAACTTCTGCCCGTCACTACTAGAATGAATCGTGCTATCGATATCATAATGATGGAAAATAGATAGTTCAGCAATAGCATTACTAATCAGATCGTTCGCTTCTTTAAGTGTCTCCAATCGGATAAAGTTATCTGAAGTGCTAGCCAAGAGCTGATAATTAATATCGGAAACTTGACCCATTCGTCCCATCCCCATATTATTACCCCAAGCAATCAAACAAGCAATCATCACCCGCTCATCTACAGTTTGCTTTTGGTAACGACCTAATACATGCTCGAAAGCTTTGATAAAATGGCAGTGCCGATCTACAAAATACAACACTTCGCCAATATCGACCTGTTTCAAATTATCAAAGAAGGGAGAGTTGATGAGATCGACACCTTGAGGGTATAAAAGATTCCAGCGAACTTGTTTACCTCGCTTTTTAATCTGGAAGTGTTCGTTTTCTCCATCAGCAATGCGGCGATTAACTTCAATGATGCGTTGTTCGAGTGTTTGTTCTAGCGAACTTAAATGTTCTAAGATTGGATGAGTTAAACTAGTTAGATTATTGTCAACCATCAACTTTTGCTTATCTTGCCAGCGCAGATTGTTAATTAAGTCATCCTCTAAACTCCGAAAGTGAATACTATCTCGACATGAAATGTCACCTGATTCTAATCCGTTTCGGAGCAGTCGATAGATTAAAAACTCATAGCGGTCTGGGATTAACTGCTTTTGGTGCTTACTATCCTGTGTGTAGAGATAACTCGTAGCTGATGCTGGCACACAATCAACTGGGAATAAGTCAGATGGAAACTCCTTGAGGGGCTTACCCTTCTTGAATGCTGCTTTCAGGAAATCGACTGCTTCAATCAATGTATCCTGAGATAACGTACTGGTAAATTCAATCGTGACGATCGCCTGTCGAAGATGTAGTTTGAATTGACGAGATAATTTATCGATATGCTCCCATTGAAAGGCAGTTTCATCAAGGTTTACAGCTTTAGCCATCCGATTGGCAACAGTAATTAGCTTTTGACGTGGTAAGATTTTAAAAGCATGTGACTGAAAAGTCTTGAACGGTGTATCAACTGCGATACTTTCATCCGTTAACAGCTTGAGAACTTGTCCTGCTTTTTGCAAGTTTTCGTTAATCTCTACGTGATATTCCTGCAAGCGTTCTTTGGCAACACTTTTAGCTTCGTCACTATAATTCCTAACTCTAAATATCAAACAGTTGATTAAATTGTCAGAGCGTTGTTGATAGCGATGATAGGTAAAGCAGATTAAATAAATATACGCCGTCCACTCGTTCAGTTGCTTTAATCTGAACACAGAGTAATAGCCTACCAATGAAGCATAATATTTAATACTTTCATTAGAGATCTTCAGCTCTGGTAATAACCTTTGAGCTATTTTATAGAAAAGATATAGTTGTTCTCCCCGTTGAATCTCACGTCTGATTTCAGCCAGACTGAAATCTTTGGGTTCGTGTTTGAGTTGGGTGATTTCATATAAACCAGTTGAATCCTCCAATAGTTTTTTGAATTCTGCTCTCTCTGATACCTCCAATCTAGCTTGGATAATATTTGTCAATCGGCTTTGCTCGGAATTTATAGCTCGACTAACTATTTTCTGCATCAAGCTATAACCTGGTAAGATAATTCGATGCTTTGTTAGATAGTTGATGAGTTCGCGAAAGACATAAATAGGCTTGCTGTAAATCATTGCCGATTGCTGCGCTTTTTGTTCGAGTTCTTGGCGTTCTTCTTTGGTACAATTACGATAACCATAAAGTTCGAGTATCAACCGCTGTTGTTTGAGCCGCGTCTGCTTATCAATTACAGTGATTCCGCCGATCTGTCGGGAATCAAAGTGTTGCTCTATAATATATTGAAAGTCGTCCTTGACTTCATCAAGCGTGAAAATAAAGAATAGATACTTGGCTCTGAAGTATCCCAATTGCAAAATAAAATGTACTTGAGATTTAAGCGAACGGAATCCTTCCAGTATTTCTAGATCTGCATGTGATAAAGCGAAGTACTGAAGCCGTTCTTCATTGTTAAAGTGGGGTCTACTGTAAATACTTTTTATTTCATCACTAGCTAAGATCTTGAGACGTTTTTCTTGGGGAGTAGCTTTGAAATTTTCATCTTCCATTTGTGGTTGTTTAGCTGTGAAGATTCTTAGCCTCAAAAACTATAC
>NZ_PVWO01000115.1 GCF_003003845.1 Chamaesiphon polymorphus CCALA 037
TACCCATCCACCCATCCACCCATCCACCCATCCACCCATCCACTCATCCACCCATCCACCCTTATGCCCACTGAGATCGCCCCTCACCTCAAACTTGCTGCCAATGTGCCATCCGAACATCGAGTTGCGACAGTTCATCGTCGCACTGGTGAAACTGATGTCACCGTAACGATCGATCTCGATGGTACGGGGATCTGTCACGCACAGACAGGCGTGCCATTTCTCGATCACATGCTGCATCAGATCTCTTCTCACGGTTTATTCGATCTCCACATTACCGCTACAGGCGATATCGAAATCGACGATCACCATACGAATGAGGATGTGGGCATTACCTTGGGGATGGCTTTGGCCAAAGCTTTAGGCGATCGCAAAGGGATCGTCCGCTTCGGTCATTTCGTCGCACCGCTCGATGAAGCTTTGGTGCAAGTAGCTTTAGATTTTTCCGGTCGTCCTCACCTCAGCTATGGCTTAGAGATTCCCACTCAACGCGTCGGCACTTACGATACACAATTAGTGCGCGAATTTTTTGTAGCAGTGGTCAATCACAGTTTGATGACGCTGCACATTCGGCAATTAGATGGCATCAATTCTCACCATATTATCGAAGCTACGTTCAAATCTTTTGCCAGAGCGATGCGAATGGCGACAGAATTCGATCTGCGCCGGATGGGCAGTATTCCTAGTTCTAAAGGGGTGTTATAGAAGTTCTCAGCAATTAAGGGTAATTCGGGAATTGCCCCTAATTTCCAGAATATGTAGAGCCAGTAGCGCATCTTTAATGTCGATCTCTTGCGGATTATTAAGAGATCGGCATTAATTTTTAACAATAATTAAAAGCTCTCGCCTTTAGCGATCCCGATAAGTAAAAATCTATTACATTACCGATCGCCATCGATGCGACCCTTGTATAATCAAAAGTATCAAAGATTAAATTATTCACCTATATTAATGCAGGGGCTAAGTTATGAAAATTGCCACCATGCTAGAAAGTTTCATCGGTTATTTTTCCGATGCAGCATCACGAATATTCGCACTCGATCGTAATGAGTATCCAGCGACTGGGATCCAACCCTTTGAAGGAGAGATCGATAAAAAACATCGTCGTTCCTCTCACTAGTAGGCATTGGCGTTCGGCCAATCCAGAGGCATGGTATCGATCGATACCACAACCCGATCTACAATCTCGATCGTGAATCTATTTCGTGCGATTTTAAAGTCCTTAGAGGTATTGTTTCGGTGGTGAGAATGCGTTCTGACCACTGATTTTTGTTGAAACGATCTAACCGTTCGAGCCAAGCTAATCGCCGCATATAGCTACTGACAATCGATGGCTTGGGGATGAGTGCGTCGCTACCAATAGCCTCATCGTCCCTAAGACTGATAAAATAAGATGCCAACAATTCTCTGTAACAATCTAAATATTCATGATTTCCAGTAATGACTTTAGACCTGGTGTATCTATTGAGTGGAAGGGAGGCGTATGGAAGATCGTCGAATCTCTCCACGTCAAACCTGGTAAAGGTTCGGCATTTGTACGAACGAAGCTCAAAAATGTACAGAGTGGTAGCGTAGTAGAAGAAACCTTCCGTGCGGGGGAAACAATGCCCCAAGCGACGCTAGAAAAAATCAAAATGCAACATACATATAAAGATGGCGATCAATTTGTGTTTATGGATATGGAGTCTTTTGAAGAATCCAACCTCACTCCCGCCCAAATTGGCCCGAATGTCAAGTATCTCAAGGAAGGGATGGAAGTCAGCATCGTTCGTTGGGGCGAACAAATTATGGAAGTAGAACTTCCCAACACTGTCGTGCTGGTAGTTACCGATACCGATCCTGGCATGAAAGGAGATACGGCAACGGGTGGTAGTAAACCCGCGATCGTCGAAACTGGCGCACAGGTAACGGTACCTCTGTTTATCAGTATCGGTGAAAAAATCAAAATCGATACGCGTACCGACCAATATGTTGGTAGAGAAAGCTAAATTCCTAGCGATCGTCGCTAACCTCGCAGACTCCAGCATGTTAGCAGCCACTAGCAACTGCGATGGGTTAACCCCCAATTTTCCCTCGGTTCGCGATCGAGGCATAGATGCCATCACCGCGAACTGTGAGTGAATCTTGCTGAGGAGATCGCTCTAACCGATCGGTAATTTAACAATTTTAAGATGTTACGCAATCTGCCAATTTCTAGTACTGACAGAGATCCAATTTTTGCAAGATCTTAATTTAATTAAGAACGACAATAAGTATGAAGGCACAATTAAATATAAAAGCCTTATAATTGGGTTTGAAGGATGAGGCACCCGATCGCAGCAACAGTGGATGCCCAGTGGGTATTTTATACTTAATTAAGCCCAGTTACTTAGTTACATTGCAATGTTAGCTTGCAATTTTAAATAATAATAGTCAACTACGAATAACTGAATATGACAATTGATTTTAAAGAACTTAGCGAACTGTTGGCGGCAATTGCTGCTAATAATATTACTGAATTAACGCTCAAAAACTCAGACTTTGAACTTACTGTCAGTCAGGGACAGCCATTAATTAGCGCGGGTGTAAGATCGACGACGATCGCCGATATTAATTCGACGGTCATCTCCATGCCCGCACCAGAACAGCCACATGCGGCGATCGAACAGCGGCCTTCGACACCGACAATCGACACCAAGTGGATCGAAATTAAGTCGCCGATGGTTGGTACTTTCTACCGTTCTCCCGCTCCCGACGAACCCCCCTTTGCATCGATCGGCGATCGGATTCGTGCGGGACAAACTGTCTGTATCATTGAAGCCATGAAGCTGATGAATGAAATCGAAGCTGAATCGGCGGGACAAGTCGTGCAGGTATTAGTCGAAAATGGTCAACCCATCGAATTTGGGCAGCCATTGATGTATATCAATCCTGGCTAGTGCTAGGCTGCGCAACTTAGGTTACTATTTCAGACTCCCAACTCCCTGTCTTGTCTCGCTAAACCGTCGGGTTTCCCGACGAGCGCGAGCCGCAACTCCCAACTCCCAACTCCCAACTCCCAACTCCCAACTCCCAACTCCCAACTCAAAGTACTTTCGGCCAAGTAAAGGAAAAAGCACTACCTTGACCTAAAGCCGATTCTACCCAAACGGAACCACCGCGACTCTCGACGATCTTTTGGACGATCGCTAGACCGACACCAGAGCCGAGATTATTATCTTTGCCTTTGAGAGTTTGGAAGATGCCAAAGATCTTTTTGTGATGCTCTGGGGCAATGCCGGGGCCATCATCGACCACCGTAAATTGCCATAAATAATCTCGATCTTTGAATAAGATTTCCACATTGCCATCAGTGCGATCGTGATATTTAATGGCATTACCAATTAAATTAGCAAAAACTTGTTTGAGTAGTAACGATTGAGTTGTGAGAGTGGGCAAGTGGCTGGAAAAGCGCACCTTAAAATCGTCTGGCGGTTCGATCGTTTCGATGACTTCTCTCAATATTTGGCTGATATTTACAGTGACGGAAGCGACATTTTCTCGACCGACACGGGCATATGAAAGTAGGCCATTAATCAACATATTCATCTGTTGGACTCGCGACTGAATCAGGTTGAGTTGCTGTTGATTTTCAGCCGGGAGTTTGTCGTCGAGATCTTTGGCTAGCCAATCGGCAAGGTTGGAAATACCTCGTAAAGGTGCTTGCAAATCGTGCGAGGCGATACAAGCAAATTCGTCCAGTTCTTGATTGCGTTTTTCGAGTAAGTTAGTTGCTAAAGATAACCGCAAATTAGTTTGCTCGATTTCAATGACTCGATCGCGCAATTGCTGTTCGACGGCTTGTTGTTGGGCTAATGTATGCTGGAGATCTAGGACTAGTTCTGCTTGCTGAATCGCGATCGCCAGTTGCACGGACATTTCATCGAGTAAATTCAGCTCGTCGGCTTTCCACTCCCGCGTGGTTTTGCAGTGATGGGCGATTAATAGTCCCCAGACGCTCGGTTGGCTTGCTGGCGAGATGTCTCGCAACAAGATCGGTACTATTAATATTGCCTTAACTTGAAAACGCTCTAGCATTTCCACATAGCAAGCAGATAGCTGTGCTGCCTGAATATTGGAGATCGCGACTGTCTGACCGTTTAAGTATTTTTCGATCGAGTGCGAATGCTCGCCCTGAAAACAATTTTCTTCGATCGTGCGTCCCAAGGCTGGCGACCACTGCGGTAATACCGACTCCGAGACGATCGTGCCACTCAGATCGGGATTCAATTTATACACGATCGTGCGATCGCAGCCTAAAAGTTCGCGGGCACCATTGACACCCGCTTGCAGAATCTCGGCTAAATCGATCGAGTGTCCGATTTTTAACATGATACTCGCCAGTAACTTTCGCTGCTGCTGCTGTCTGGCGATCTGGGTTTGGAGCTTTTGCTCGATCAAGGCATTAGTCACTGAGTTTATTAACCTCTGAGGGGTGAGTTGTCCTTTGACGAGATAGTCTCTGACGCCGTGTTTCATCGCCTCTACTGCGATCGCTTCATTTCCCTGACCAGTCAGCATCACAATCGGCGGTAGCTTGCCGATTCTCTCGGTCAGTTCCTGGAGAAATTGCAGCCCATCCGTATCCGGAAGTAAGTAGTCTAGTAAGATGACGTCCGGACAATGGCGTTCGCACAAGTCCAGGGCTTCCTCTCCAGTCTCACAATCGCAGATCTGATAACCAAGCTCAGTTCCTGACTCTAGATATCGCCGATAGGTGACCCGATCGGTTTCTGAATCATCTACGATTAAAATCGAGCAGCCTAGCGGTTCTACGTCATCCGCACCAACATTTTTATTAATAAACGCAATCATTGGCAAGCTAACAACCTCGATAAGAAAAGAACGTTCCGATCGATCGCTGGTGAGACGAAAACAGAGCAGGAATTTTGATAAATCCTCAGATTGGTGTAGCTTCTTCTTAAAAGTGTCTTGCTATACCCACCACTCCTTTAACTTAACGCACTTTAGTAGATTGTTTATAACGAACGATTCGATCTGGGAGTTGGGAGTGGGGAGTTGGGAGTGGGGAGTTGGGAGTTGGGAGTTGGGAGCGGGGAGTTGGGAGTTGAGAGTTGCGGCTCGCGCTCGTCGGGTTTCCCGACGGTTTAGCGAGACAAGACAGGGAGTTGGGAGCGAGATTTATTGGAACTGCGTTCCAAATTAAGATTTACTCATTACTCATTACTCACTACTCATTACCCCTCCACCCCTCTACCCTTTACCTTCTAACTTAATTGCCGTCGGTAAGATCGCGACTTTAAACCAGTAATCGAGGAGGACTCTGACTAAATAGCGTAACTGTTCGATTTTCATCGGTTTGACCAGATAGCTATTGACACCAGACTCGTAACAAGCTTGGATATCTTTGGGATTTGAGGAGGTGGTGAGCACTACAATCGGGATGGTTTTGAGATGTTTGGAAGCATTGAGCGACACCAGTACTTCTCGGCCATCAGTACCTGGTAGATTGAGATCTAAGATCGTCAGATCGGGATTGGCGCGATCGCTGGTAGTATGATAGATACCTTCGTGGTTGAAATAGTCGAGTGCGTCATCGCCATCGATACAGCGATGAATCGACAGCGGACGATCGCTTATATCCACGATAATCCGACTCAATACTTCAAAGTATTCGTCGCTATCTTCGACAATGAGCAATGTTGGTGGTTGAGACTGGTCTTTCACGAGCGCGACCCCAAGGTAAAGTAAAAGGTACTACCTTCGCCGAAAGTCGATGTTACAGTCAGGATGCCGCCATGACGTTCGACAATTTTGCGGGCGATGGTTAAGCCCGCGCCAGTTCCACCGCCATACTTACTCGCTGGGTGGAGCCGCTTAAATATTTTGAAGATATTTTCGAGATGTTTGGCGCGAATGCCGATGCCATTATCTTTGACATAAAAGATCGTCTGCGATCGATCGAGATCGAGATCGAGATCTGCGGGTACAGAGTCGCGATTTTCATCTGGCAGAATATACCCGATCTCGATCGTTTTGGGGTCGCGATCGTTATACTTAATGGCATTGCTAATTAGGTTGGTAAATAGCTCGGTAAGCTGGGTGCGATCGCCTTGGACGACTGGTAGAGATCGGGGGATCTGAAACTTAGCATTTATCGATGGGTGACCGATCTCGATCGTGTTTAGCACGTTATCGAGCAATTGTGCCAAATTAACCGACTGAAATTGCAGTTCCGCTCGACCGCAGCGCGAATAGTGCAGCAAGGATTCGATCAGATCTTCCATCCGTTGCGTCAACCGCATTAGCGTTGCCAGTTTGTGCGTACCATCTTCGCCCAACTTGTCGCCATAATCTTCGATCAAGAAGGTGGAATAGTTGTGGATGCCGCGCAGCGGTTCTTTGAGATCGTGAGATGCGACGTAGGCAAACGAATCTAGCTCGATATTACTGCGCTGTAGTTCAGCATTTAAGACAGCTAATTCGTCAGCTTTTTGGAGGACGATGCCGATAATCCGACTCCGCAGTTCTAGTGCTGCTTCTAGTTCGCAGGCTTTCCAAGGTAGAGATTTGAGCCGTACCGTTTCTTTCCACCGCTCGAAGGATTTGCGGGGTGTGAGCTGCAAGGTGCCATCTTCACTAACTGCCACTGGTTTATTCGGTTCGCCACCCCAGTCGATAGTTTGCAGTACTTCAGGGCGGAACCACAGGAGATAAGTCTTCTGAATCTGCGATATCCGCAACGCTAATAGCCCGCTAGCGACATCTTTATGGGGTGCCATGGGGGGGTATTCACTTACCAAAGTATTGGTGCTAAACACGGCATCTTCGCCGATCTGGGTGTCGATCCAATTTATCAAATTAGCGATCGATTCTGATGGCGGCGCGCTGCCAAAAGCATTCACTTGGCCGCGTTCGCAAAAAATAGCCCCAGCGGCACCAACGATCGCGGTTAAATCGGTGGGGTTTTGGGCAAAACCATCGCGAAGACTCAGACAATTGGCGATCGTATCGATAAATCGCGCCTGAGCGGTTTGGAGTTGCAGTTTGTAGTCCAAATCTTCTGCATCGGCTTTAGAGCCAACCTCAAATGAAACCACTTGTCCGAGAAATTCACAAATCGTCCGCGTCTCGTAGGAGAGCTGTCTGGGGCTGTTGTGATGGCAGGCAATCAATCCCCATAATTGCCGATCTCGCAACAAGGAGATCGACATGGAGGCATGGACGCCCATATTGGCGAGATATTCTATATGCATCGGCGATACGCTCCGCAGTACCGATAGACTCAGATCGAGCGGCTCGCTAGTAATTGGGTTGAGTTGCGGCTCTAGTTGCGATGGGGTGTAGGACGCATCGGGAATAATCCGCAGCAAATTGAGCCGATACAGTTCTTTGGCTTGCTGGGGAATATCGCTAGCGGGGTAGTGCAGTCCCAGCAATGAATCGAGTCCATCGGATTTGGCTTCAGCAATTACTTTTCCCGAACCATCTTCAGCAAACCGATACAGCATGATGCGATCGAATCCAGTTAGCGTGCGAATCGCCGTGACAGTTTGCCGCGCGAGTTCGGCTAAGGTTTGGGTATTTTGAATCCGCGCGATCGGTGCTTTGACAAATTTATAAAAGTCAAAGAAGCTCACAGATCGAACATCGCTCTGTGCGGGATCTTCGGCGATCGCCAATCGCTCGATTTCCAGCACGACAACTCCATTGCTCCGATGTAAGATACCTTCAAATCCCTGTAATTTGCCATCTACTTGTAGCGATAGTCGCAGCGGATTGACATTCTCAAAATCAGCATTAAGGCAGCTTTCAATCTTGGTAATCTGTGCTGGTGCCATCAGCACTGATAGCGGTTGTCCCAGACAGGCAGCGGCAGATCGACCGAGCAATGCTTCACAGTTTTGACTGATTTGCAAAATCGTCAGATCGGTTTGGGTAAATGTCAATAATACACCATGAGCTTGAATGGCATTGGGAATATGTATGGGTTCGCGATCGCAGTTGGTCAATCCTAAATCTGATGCTACCAGTTTCGGATCTGTCAACATCGCTATCGATCGATTAACTTGGGAGATGAAATCTAAGGAAGTCATTTCAATTTTAAAGTTTGATTTGTGCAGATATAAATGCTGCTCACTGCGAGCTAATTATTACGTCTAGATCGATGCGATTTCTATGCACAATATTTGCACGCAAATGTTATGCATTGGAACAGTTCGCTCGCAGAGTCGATGCCAAAAGACTTGCTGTGCCGAACGCTCGCACTTGAAAATCCCTGTCAATCGACCGCTCTGAGTAGTTTTGGCTACCTGTATTGGTGCGATCTTGGAGTTAAATGGAATGCGTATAGGTCAAATTTTATATAATCCATCGTAGCAGTTATCTATTACATTATTAAGCTGCTCAAAATTTTGATATTGGGGAGTCGATTATCATCTAACCTCGATCGAGAACAGATCGATATCTAAATATCTATCTTTAGGTAGATATTAATTAATTCTAACTATCAAATTTGGTTGATGGGCAACCGATGGCGATCGCCAGTACGTGTATTACATTTTTACTAGTTAGCAACTTTTGCACTACAGATATCTCTCGATCGACAGAGGTTTTAAACTCGATCGATCTTTAACCTATGTAGTTAAGGATGTAACTGAGAATTGAACTCGTTATTAGTGCCAGTGAGTGAGTTAGACAGCACCCGATGTTATCTAGTCTTGTCGAGCGAAAGATGCGCCCGCAACTTTATTTATCCGATCGTTTGGCGACTGCAACTAACTCACTCAAAAGACTAAAAGTCGGCTGGCACTATGACGTTTTATTTATCGGTATCGTCTTGGACTTCAATTTAAGCGAGGAGTTATGAAGAAAATCGGCTTATTAATAGCTTCAGTAGCTAGCGTTTCACTATCGATTAGTTCCTGTTCGCCATCTGGCTCTGGTACTGGCGGCTCTGGAACTGGTACTGGTACGGGGACAACTACCCCGACAACTAGCCCGACAACTAGTCCGACAACTAGCCCGAATACTGGCAAGACAAATCCTCCTGGCACAAATTCTAAAACTAGCCCGAGTCCGACTGCAACCACAAAACCTTAAGCTAATCTTTCAACGAGTCCTTAATTTAGCGCGATCGACAATTTCTGTGCTAATCCAACTCGTTACACGGGAAGTCCCGAAAAATTTTCTCTAATTCGATAGATATACAGGGGAGATGTCCGCAGACATCTCCCTTAATTTATGAATTCAATACAAGTATTTTCATTGATTACCAAATGAATGTAGTAGCGGAAAAATACTCTGATTTGTGCTACGGCTAAGGATTTGTGATCTTGAAGATCGGGCAATATTTATGCTGACAAAGCTAAATAAAATGCGAATATTTATAGGTGTAAATTCATTCTAACAATTGAGATAGTAGTTATATTAACGATCGCAATATTTAAGACATCTCTACCTAAAGACAGAGCTTAAACAAGTCAATCTTGCTTAGATTTAGATAGCGTGTTAATCCTAATGAATTTGGGATGTCGATTTACATTCTCTCCATTTAAAGTAAATCTACGCGCGATCGATAATAACCAGCTCAAAACAGCATCCCACACCATATTATGAGCGAGCAACATCCAGTTAACGAGCAAAGCAAAGATCGCAGCCTAGAAAACTATCGTGTAGAACCCGGCCAAAACTTGACTACCGATGAGGGTCATCCACTTAGCAATACAGATGATTCGCTCAAAGCTGGTGGACGCGGGCCGACACTGCTCGAAGATTTCCACTTTCAACAAAAGTTATCAGCATTCGATCGCGAGCGCATCCCCGAGCGGGTAGTTCACGCACGCGGTGCGGGCGCACACGGTTATTTCGAGCCATACGAATCGATGGCCGAATTTACCAAAGCCAAATTCTTGGCAGATCCAGCCGTCAAAACGCCTGTATTCGTGCGGTTCTCTACCGTCGGTGGTTCGCGCGGTTCGGCGGATGCCGTCCGCGACGTGCGGGGGTTTTCGGTGAAGTTTTACACCGAAGATGGCAACTATGATATCGTCGGCAATAATCTTCCGGTGTTCTTTATTCAGGATGCAATTAAGTTTCCAGATATCATCCACGCGGTGAAACCCGAACCCGATAATGAGATGCCCCAGGCATCTACCGCACATCCAAGTTTCTGGGACTTTATTTCCCTAGTGCCAGAATCGATGCATATGATTATGTGGTTGCTATCCGATCGGACATTACCGCGTAACTTTAGCACCATGCAAGGTTTTGGCGTGCATACTTTCCGCTGGGTAAATAAAGAAGGTAAATCCCGGTTTGTTAAATACCATTGGAAACCACTGGCGGGCGTACATTCTAACGTGTTTGATGAAGCCCAAAAGATTGCGGGTAAAGATCCAGACTTCCAACGCCGGACATTGTGGGAATCGATCGAAAAAGGTATTTATCCTGAGTACGAATTAGGCGTCCAAATTGTCGAAGAAGAAGACGAACACAAGTTCGATTTCGATATCTTAGATTCGACGAAAATAATTCCCGAAGAATTGGTTCCAGTCCGCCCGATCGGTAAAATGGTACTCAACCGCAACCCCGATAACTTCTTCGCCGAAACCGAGCAAGTTGCCTACCAACCATCCAACGTCGTGCCAGGGATTGACTTTAGCAACGATCCACTGCTGCAAGGTCGGCTGATGTCCTACCACGATAGCCAACTACATCGGCTGGGTAGTCCCAACTTCGTCCATTTGCCCATCAATCGTCCCGTTTGCCCGTTTAGTAATAACAACCAAGACGGACGGATGCAGATGGATATTAAAACCAGTCGGGTAAATTACTCGCCCAACTCGCTCGGTGGCAATCTCCCCGCTCCCGTTGCGCCCGAAGATGGTGGTTTTACAACCTATCCAGAACGCGTCGAAGGACACAAGATTCGCGAACGCAGTCCCAGCTTCTCCGACCACTTCTCTCAAGCTACCCTGTTTTGGAATAGTCTTTCCAATGGTGAGAAAGATCGCCTCGTCGAAGCCAGTCACTTCGAGCTGGGTAAAGTTAAGAATAAAGAAGTCCAAGAGCGGATGATCGATCGATTCAACCATGTAGACCACGAGCTAGCCAAGCGCGTTGCCATCGGTCTGGGACTGCCCGCACCAACCGCTCCCGCTACCGAAAACCACGGTCGCTCGTCGGCAGCTCTAAGCCAAGAACACACCACCAAGACTGCTAAAGGTCGTCATGTCGCAATCTTAGCCGCAGACGGCGTAGACGGCGCACAGTTGGCAACCCTCAAGCACGCACTGAGTGCGATGCACATCTCCGCAGATATCGTCTCGAAACTGGGCGGCACGATCGCGACTGCCGATGGTGGAGATTCGATCGAAGTCGATAAAACGTTCCTCACTACAGCTTCGGTACTGTACGATGCGGTTTATGTACCCGGTGGGGCTAAGAGCATTGAGGCTCTCAAGGCTCATGGAGAGGCTCTAACCTTCATTCATGAGGCATTCAAGCATTTTAAACCGATCGCGGGTTCTGGCGAGGGTGTGGACTTACTGATGCAGGCAGATCTCAAAGGGATCGATTCAGCTCAGGTGAATGGTAAGATGAGCGCGCAGTTGGGTGTAATTGCCAGCCGCGATGTCTCGGAAATGGGTGCTTTTGCAACGGCGTTTATCGATGCTATTAAGGAGCATCGGTTCTGGACGCGTCCGGTACCGGGGACTGCTTCGGTGGAGGCGGAGGCTGAGAAGCTAATGATGCAGCAGAAGGAGCGCGCTTCGGCGTAGTTTGGGTGCTAGTGGGGGGTGTTTCATGCTCTCCTCTACTGGCAGGTTTCAAATTATTTAACTTGTGGGTTGCGATTCTTGCTGGTGGGGATGTTTCATGCATTACTCTACTGGCAAGTCTCGAATTATTTAACTTGTGGGTTGCGATTATTACTGGTTCTCCTAGCACCAGTAACCCAAGACCAAGCACCACTCCATAAATGGAGAAACTGGCGTTAAATTATGTGTCTTTTGTGAGAGCGAGTCTCTACCTATTGAAGGATGTGTCTCAGATCGAGCTTGCGTAGAATCTTATTAGAAATAAGAAAGCAGCTCGATCGAAGCAGATCGGAAATAACTATGGTAGATAAAACTACGACTAAAGCAGCAGCGGAGATAGCAGCTCCCACAACGGGAGTGGAGGAACCAGCAATTAATGCTGATGAGACCAAACAACGCACGCCAGAAGTAGACCCGACCGAAATTGAAGATCCCCGTGCGATGTTTGCCGATCGAGATCGATCGTTCTTAGAATACGTCATGGTTGAAGGTGGCTTTGCCGATCCTTATGACGCCAGAGATTTTACCGAAGTCGTATTCCGCATTATGCGCGACTTAATGACGACTGAAGCCGCAGATCGGGTGGCTGGCGAGCTACATGAGGAGATGATGCCGACCGATGAAAAGGCACTCCAAAAGGAAGTCGCAGACCTGTGGAAAGATAGCAATCCGATTGTGGCCTTCCTGAGCCGGGTACGTCCACCGTGGCAAGGCCCTGGCGTGTTTAAGATCGATTCCGATCGGTTTTTCTTTCGGGCGGCTAATGAAGGTGGACTAGAACGCAGTCCCGATGACGAAGACGGTCAACGCAAACACGCAGTCAAGGCGGTATTTACTGCCACCAAGCGCGAACTTTCCGCCGAGCGCATTGCCGAAATCGCAAGCTGGTTACCCGAAGATGGAGTTCGCGAGTTGTGGAATGAAGCGTAATTGAATTATTAAATTCTCCCCAAAGAAGCAAGTTTGAGGATTTATAACTACTTCTAAACTCGTTTCTTTGGTTGTTGCTCTAAGCGCAAGTTAGTCTGCTCTCAGGTTCGATTTTTAAAAACTTTTTAAACCCCGCTTTTAAATTACTTCAAATCTGGCCGATTGGTATCGTTGCTGGATTTTAACTTTAAATTACAACTTTAAGTTGAGTTAATAATAAAATGTCAGAACAAAATACTTCTCAAATTATTCGCTTTCTTCGCCAAGATCTCAGACTGCCCGACGAATCTGTAGAACTAGCTCTCAAACAGTCTCAAACCAATCGCGGCAGTTTACCGATCGTCCTCTGGCAGTACGGATTGGTGACCTTACATCAACTCGATCGTATTTATGATTGGTTTGAGTCTTACGTTTACTAAGGTTTTAAGCTTTAGGCTTTAGGCTTTAGGCTTTAGGCAGCGTTGCAGCCTTGTTAACGAACAGGTGACGCTCGTATTCTTACCCATTACCCATTACCCATTACCCATCCACCCATCCACTCATCCACCCATCCAC
>NZ_PVWO01000595.1 GCF_003003845.1 Chamaesiphon polymorphus CCALA 037
GGCATACGAGATGGGGTTCATGAACGGCTATCCAGGCGGAGTGTTTCGCCCCAAGCAACCCATCACCAAAGTCCAAGTATTAACTTCGCTGGCTCGCAACCTCGAATTGCCTTCAACTGCCGCTACTACGCCAGCAACCCAGCCGCCTGCAAACACACGCGCGAAAAAACCAATGATGTTTCCCCTCGCCATCATGACACTGATGCAGCCATTCATGACCACACCAGCCAATGCGGTTGCCGCTGTCACGCCGCCAACTGCTAGCACCACACCACCTGCGCCTAATCGCAAAATCGTTATCAGTGAGTATTATCGGGATGCCGCCCAGATTCCTAAATACGCGGTTGATGCGGTCGCCAAGACAACGGCTGCCGGAATTGTCGTCAATTATCCCGATCCACGAGTGCTAAATCCGAACCAAGCAGCAACCCGTGGCGAAGTTAGTGCCTTAATTCATCAAGCCCTAGTGGCTCAAGACAAAATCAGTCCGCTGCCCGCAGATCGAGCCACAAAGTACATTGTCGGGCGTTAACCAGCGATCTTACTGCAACAGGAGTCGCTATTTACGACCCTAACCGCAGCATTCGATCGGTGGATGTATTTGTAGCCGCCGCAAATATGACAGGAATAACGGCTCATTTTATCGGCATAGTGGCAGTGAGTACAGAAATATCTGCTGTTTGGAACAAAATTCAAGACATGGCAAATGACTTCATCATTTTATTGCCTAACATTGTCTTGGCAATAATTGTCTTCTCCATTTTCTTCTTTATTGCCAGAACTCTCAAACGATTAGTCAGAAGATTGACGCGCGATCGCCGTCAGGCTCACAATTTAGGCTTAGTGCTGGGGCGATTGGCGCAAGGAGCGATGATTTTAGTCGGATTATTTATTGCCCTATCGATTGTCATTCCGTCCCTCAAAGCTAGCGATCTGGTGCAGTTATTGGGAATTAGTGGGGTAGCGATCGGGTTTGCATTTCGAGATATTCTTCAGAACTTCTTGGCAGGTATTTTAATTCTCTTGACCGAACCTTTTCAAATTGACGACCAAATTGTCTTTAAGAATTTTGAGGGCACCGTCGAACAAATTCAAACCCGTGCGACTACAATCCGCACCTATGATGGTCGGCGAATTGTGATTCCTAATTCAGAATTATTTACCAACTCGGTCATTGTCAATACTGCATTCGACCATCGCCGCTTGGAGTATGACATCGGGATTGGCTATGGCGATGATATCGATACCGCCAGACGACTCATTTTGGAGGCAATGAATGAAATAGATGGCGTGCTAGCCAGCCCTGCGGCTGATGCGCTCGTGGTCGAACTAGCGGGTAGCGCGGTGAATATTCGCGCTCGGTGGTGGGTGCAGCCGCCGCGTCGGGCTGATGTGCTCGACCTGCAAGATCGGGTATTGACAAATATCAAAAATAAGTTGTTGGCCAATGGAATCGATCTGCCATTCCCCACCCAACAGATTTTATTCCACGACCAGACCGAAGCCACCGATGGCGATCGCCATCAACAGCGCGAAGGTTGGCCTGCTGGCAAGGGCGAAGTGCCGCAGCCGCGCAGGATCGGCCACACGCTCGGACAGTTGGCGCAAAATCGGGATCGACCCCAAGTTACGCCAGCAACTAACAGCCATTCGCCTAGCCCTACTACTCAAACCGATCGATGAAATCTGCTAAGTTAGGCAAACTGTGGGACTCGTTACATTCTAGCTTCTGGTTTGTGCCAACGCTGATGCTGGTGCTGGCGATCGGGCTGTCATTTATTACCATCAGGATCGACCAGAGCGCAGAAACCAACATCATCGAAAAACTAGGCTGGGCTTACTCCCTCGGCCCTAGTGGTTCGCGGGCGATCCTATCGGCGATCGCGGGTTCGATGATGAGCGTTGCGACCACGGCTTTTTCGATTACGATCGTCGCACTTCAGTTGGCATCTTCCCAGTTTGGCCCGCGCTTGCTACGTAACTTCATGCGAGACACAGGCAACCAAGTCGTTTTGGGCACCTTCATTGCCACGTTTGTGTATAGTTTGATGGTGCTACGCACGATTAATGGGGTTGAAGAAAATGAGTTTGTCCCGCACTTAGCAGTAACTGTCGGGATTGGTTTGGCGATCGCCAGTATTGGCGTATTAATTTACTTTATTCATCATTCCGCCGCATCGATTCAGGTCGATCGAGTCATCAAAAAAGTGGGTGACGATCTCGATAAAACGATCGATCGACTTTTTCCCGATCGGATCGGACGCAGTGCATCAAAGCAACTAGAGGAGGAGAGTCTAGCCGCTATTCCTACTGACTTCGATCGCCTTTCCCGTGCGATCGCAGCTAGAGAAAGTGGCTATATTCAAGCGATCGATGACAATCGACTGATGCAGATTGCAATCGATCGCAATCTGCTGCTGCGAGTCGAGCAACGTCCCGGTCGCTTTGTAGTCAAAGGTAGCCAACTGATGCGCGTCTTTCCTGAAGAAAAGATCGATCGAAAGCTTGCAGCCAAGATTGCCGATACAGTTGTCCTCGGTATCGGGCGCACCGAGCAGCAAGATCTAGAGTTTTCGATCGACCAACTGGTGGAAATTGCCGCACGCGCTTTATCTCCAGGAATCAACGATCCGTTTACAGCGATCCGCTGTATCGACCAGTTGAGTGTGGCTCTGTGTCATTTTGCCCAACGAGAAATCCCCTCTCCCTATCGCTATGACGATCGGCATCGGCTGCGGGTTATTGCCGAACCGCTGGAATTTGCAGATGCGATCGATGCTGCCTTCAACCAGATTCGGCAGTACGGTCAGTCCAGTGTTGCCGTTACGATGCGGTTATTGGAAGCGATTGCCACGATCGCACCGTTTACACACCGGGAACTAGATCGCACAGCACTACAGCGTCATGCAGATGCGGTCGAACGGGGCAGCCAGAACGGAATTGAGGAGGAGTTAGATCTCCAGGATGTACGGGAGCGTTATCTTGCTGCTCTCAAAGCGATCGATTCTAATCGCTTACTCGATCGCGATGAAAGGAGTTAGCGATCTAAAGTGCGATCGCTGTTTTTACAAGATTTATAGCTTACTAATAAGCGAGCGAAATCTGTAATAAATCATCAGATCCGATCTCATTAAATTCATGCAAATTATTTAACAAAAGATCCATCAATATGTAGATAAATTAATC
>NZ_PVWO01000596.1 GCF_003003845.1 Chamaesiphon polymorphus CCALA 037
TAAATGGTTTCGCCTACTTGTCGAGAAATGCTTAAACTATCTTCATCCAGTTTACTATTATCCCGCCCACCTACTTAACTTAGGGATAGTTCGACCGCATTAACTTTATCTTTTCCTGCTAATCTCAGACAGAATCATGAAGATCGAAAAACATGGGTTAGTTATTGGTGCCACCGCATTAGTACTCACAGCAGTAGCAGTTACTGGTGCGGGGCTTCATCTTCCCAAAGGTGTTGCATTCTTCAAGAATAGTCCCAAGGAGCTACTAGATGAAGTGTGGCAGGTTGTCGATAAACAATACGTCGATGCCACCTTCAATCAAAAAGACTGGCGAGCGATTCGGACTCAGTACGTAGTCAAAGGTAACTACAAGAATAAAGAAGAGGTTTACAAAGCAGCACGGTCGATGCTCAAAAACCTCAACGATCCATATACCCGCTTTATGGATCCCAAAGAATTTAGAGATCTCCAAGTCGAAACCTCCGGTCAATTAATCGGTGTAGGGATTCAACTGAGCCAGAATGAGAAGACCAAAAGACTCGAAGTAATTGCCCCGATCGAAGATACCTCGGCATCAAAAGCCGGGATTCTCTCTAAAGATATCATCACGAAGATCGACGGTAAAAGTACCGTTGGCATGGACGTGAATAGAGCAGTGCAACTCATTCGCGGTAAAGAAGGCACCACCGTCAAACTGACGATCCTCCGCGACAATCGTCAAACCCTCGAATTTAATCTCCTCCGCCAACAAATCGAGATTCATCCTGTCGAAGCAAAATACCGTCCGAAAGAACTCAACGGGATCGGTTATATCCGACTCAAGCAATTTAGTGCTAACGCCCCAGCAGAAATGGGTGCAGCAATTCAAAAACTCGAAAGCCAAGGTGCTAAGGGCTACGTGCTCGACTTGAGATCGAATCCTGGTGGTTTGCTGTATGGTGCGATCGATATCGCCCGGATGTGGATGGACAATGGCAAAATCGTGTCTACCGTCAACCGTCAGGGCACAGGCGATGCCAGTGTTGCCAATCAGAGCGCGATTACCAAGAAGCCCCTCGTCATCCTCGTCGATGGTGGTTCGGCGAGTGCGAGTGAAATCCTCGCTGGTGCGCTTCAAGATAACAAACGCGCTCAACTGATCGGCGTGAAAACGTTTGGCAAAGGCTTGGTGCAATCGGTACGTCCCTTGTCCGAAGGTGCGGGGATGGCAGTCACGATCGCTAAATACTTGACTCCTAGCGGTAAGGATATCAACCGTGCCGGAATCAAACCAGACGTAGAAGTTAAACTCAGCAAGGCTCAAATCCAAGCATTAGTCAAGGATCGCGATAAGGTGGCAACTGTTGCCGATCCTCAATACGCCAAAGCCCTGCAAATCTTACAAGTTGAGATCGCACGTAGTGGTGGTTCAGCCCAAAAAAAGTAGTAGGTAGTTTACCGACGGATCTTCCAGATGCAGCGTGTAAACCAGATACAAATCCTGACAATTGCCAACTCGAACGCTCGGTCACCACTACTACCAATCGTTATCTAACCAAGGCACTATATTATTTGTGGTTTACTACAAATAACGGTGAGTGAGCTAGCGATATCTATACTTGAAACACACCCCCGACTTCTTGAAGAAGTCGGGGGTGTAGCATGAATCTTTGGCTTGCCAATTTTCGATCTAAAGATCTAGCATCATTGAAATCGATCGAGGTTGATAGCCCAACTGCTGATATAAATCGATCGCGGGTTGGTTGGTTGTAAATACCTGCAACCCGATTTGAGTATAGCCTTGAGCTTTGGCCCAGGTTTGGGCGTGTTCTAATAGAGCGCGCCCGATCCCTTGGCGACGATAGGTAGGCTCGACATAGATCAGGAAAATATTTGGATGGCGAACGCCGCTAACTTGATCGATGGCGAGTCCCATCCACAAACAAGCAATCTTCACCGCCTCTTGGGGCGCGGGGGCGGTCACAAACCATAATGGTGTCTGACTACTGTAATATCGCTCTACTGTGGATTTGAGATGCGTGTAGTCGTGTTGCTGAGGATACAATTCTCTGTAAGTAGCTTGGAGAAATTTTAAGAGAGCTTCGATCTCATTGGTATGGCGGCTGCTGGTATGGCGCATGGGCGCGACGGTAATTAACTTGTAGCTCGTCAGATGAGGGGATAAATCCGGCATTTTGCAGGTCTATGGTGTCTAGCGACGGCATGTAGTTGCTGAACTAGTTAAATATACTGAGTTTTTATCAACTCGATCTGACAAAAATCGACACGGGAGATGTAGTTGACATCCGTGGCGTCGAGCTACTAGATGCTGGCAGGGCGATTATTATCTTCTGGGAAGCGAACGCTCGCTAGGTCAAGCTCGATCGCCAGATTGCAACAGCCATTTATTTACATTAACATAGAGCGATCTCGGTTGGATAATTCTAATGTAAGTTAGTAATCCGAGCGGCATTAACCGCTGTTTGTCAAGCTAACTAATTTTATTCGATCGAGGTTTATTCTCTCTTAAAAACTGCGCTAGCTCCTAATTACTCGATCCCCAAAATATTTTTATTTAAATCTATTTTTCGATCTCATTTCGAGCGAATACTGTGATAAGTTGGGTATGCTAAATCATAACTTTACCTTTTCTGCCTACTGGAATAGCAATCTAAATAGTACTTTCGATCTCTGGCTTAGTCTCCGCACAGATTTTAGCATCTAAGCCCGCATGTCATATCCTGTATTTCCCGCCAGTAGCAAAGCACAGGCGATTCGGCAAAGCTGACGCTCGGCGTTGGCGTAACCTCACTCCTGACGGGGCAATACAGACGACTTGTTTCAATTTTTCAGTCTCAGGCTTCAGTAGGTATAAATACTCGTTCGAGTCACGATTGCCGGAATGACAGTTGGCTAAATGGTAGTCAAAATTACCAAAATAAATTTCACTAGCAGATGAAACTTATTTAGCTAAAATCATTCATTGTTCCTAGGTGAATAATTAAGCAATCTGATATCGATAAAATTGCTACGCTGTTTTATCGCAGTCTAAAAATTTTGGCTCTCTTCGCTGGAATTTTGACTGTGCTGGTTTTGTCTGGAATTTATTATCCCATCTTGAATATTGACTTGTTAGAAAATGCTCACCCTCGCTCCAGAATTTAGCTATCCTACGCTGCAACACCCCGATCGCCACGTATGGG
>NZ_PVWO01000597.1 GCF_003003845.1 Chamaesiphon polymorphus CCALA 037
AAAGCCTACTCTTAACGCCACCACAGCGCGATCGCGATTGCGACTACGGCACCGATAATGGTATTGATAACATTGACTAGCTCGTTGGTCAGCCAGTCGAGTTTTGATTGCAAAGTCGCACCGATGACGCTTTCAAGATTGGTAGCGATAAACGATGCGATCGTACAAATAACCACGCCGCCGAGCGTAATCATCCCCACACTATAAGCCACCAAACAGATCGTTACTCCGCCCACAATTCCCGCTAGCGTACCTTCCAAACTCACCGCACCCTCAGTCCCTCTCGGTACGGGTTGCAAGGTAGTAATCAAAAACGTACTTTTGCCATATGCCTTGCCGACTTCACTTGCAGTTGTATCTGCCAACTTGGTACTAAAGCTGGCGACATACCCCAATAATAATAAAGATTCCCAGCTTCGTTCGACCCAACCCAATCCAATCGCCCCAACGCCCAACGCACAGATCGTAGCAGTAAAAGCCGAACCCCAGACATTTTCTGGCCCTCTCGCACCACCGCGTTTCTCGGCGATACCTTCGGCTTCTTTTTGAGCCATCCCGATGCGAGTTACCGCCGAACCCACCAGAAAATAAAACATCACCACCCCATAGCCGCGCCAACCTAAAGTCCCCCAGACGACTACCCCCAATCCCCAGGCATTAATTAATCCGGCTGGCGTTAATAGTTTTTTGGGAATTAGGATCGCGGCAACTAATAAAATTGTATTTAACGCGATCGCCACTAGCCAAGGGTTAGTCGCACCAATCTCTAACCAGTTTGATAATATGCTCGACATATCAATATCCACTAAAACACTATCCACTATCCACTATTCACTGCTTGGTGCGCTTAACCGTCGGGAAACCCGACGTTGGCGTTGGCGAAGCCTGCCGTAGGCACAGCCTCTGCGTCAGCAGATACGCCCATCCGCTATCCACTATCCACTATCCTGTAGCACTCCGGACTAATACAGAGAGGAGATGCCATTGGGTAACTTTAGGTTTAGTTAATTATTCGGAGTGATAAATTTGATGTTTTCCTGTAACCTAAGGAAAGATCTAAGTTTAATAATATTTACAAACTGAATCTATGACAGCAACTGCACTGAAACACGAAGTTAAGGATTTATCGCTAGCACCCCAAGGTAAGCAACGGATTGAGTGGGCAGGGCGAGAAATGCCTGTACTACGTCAGATCCGCGATCGATTTGCAGCCGAAAAGCCATTGGCTGGAATTCGCGTCGTCGCTTGTTGCCACATTACCACCGAAACCGCTCACCTGGCGATCGCCATCAAAGCTGCTGGTGCTGATGCAGTCTTGATTGCCAGCAACCCGCTCTCCACTCAGGATGACGTTGCCGCTAGTCTAGTTGTCGATTATGGCATTCCGGTATTTGCCTTCCGTGGTGAAGACGAAGCTACCTACAAACGCCACGTTCAAACCGCACTCGATCACCGCCCCAACATCATCGTCGATGATGGTTGTGACGTAGTTGCCACACTAGTTCAAGAACGCCAACACCAACTCAGCGAACTGATTGGTACCACTGAAGAAACCACGACTGGTATCGTGCGTCTCCAAGCGATGTTCAAAGCTGGCGTACTCACCTTCCCTGCTGTCAACGTCAACGACGCCGACACCAAGCACTTCTTCGATAACCGCTACGGTACCGGACAATCTACTCTAGATGGCATCATCCGCGCTACCAATATTTTACTCGCTGGTAAAACGATCGTGGTTGCTGGCTACGGCTGGTGTGGTAAAGGTACCGCCATGCGCGCCCGTGGACTGGGTGCAAATGTTATCGTCACTGAAATCGACCCCACTAAGGCAATCGAAGCCGTTATGGACGGTTTTAGCGTAATGACGATGGAAAAAGCCGCCGCCGTTGGCGACATCTTTATTACCGTTACTGGTAACAAGCACGTCATCCGTGGCGAACACTTTGACGTCATGAAAGATGGCGCGATCGTGTGTAACTCCGGTCACTTCGATATCGAAATCGATCTCAAAGCTCTGGCTAGCAAATCGACTGGCGTCAACACCGTCCGCAACTTTACCGAAGAGTACAAACTTAACAATGGTAAATCCGTCATCGTCATCGGGGAAGGACGTCTCGTCAACCTCGCCGCTGCTGAAGGACACCCCAGCGCAGTTATGGATATGAGCTTCGCCAACCAAGCAATGGCTTGCGAATATCTGGTCAAAAACAAAGGCGAACTGACTCCTGGCATTCACTCTATCCCCGTCCATGTGGATAAAGAAATCGCCCGCATGAAGCTCGAAGCCATGGGCATTCAAATCGATAGTCTCAATGCCGACCAAATCGAATATGCCAACTCCTGGACTTCTGGTACCTAATCTCTAAGTAACTAGTACCGAGCGGCGTAAATCCTAGTACTATTTCGGCAAGAGTTCGGAGTTCGGAGTTCGGAGTTCGGAGTTCGGAGAGTAAAGGTAGAGTATGCGCAGGTTGCTTTACTTATGCCGTCGAGTACTAGAGAGCCTAAGACTAGATTAACTAATTTTTTACAAGCATAGATTGAATTGCAATCTATGCTTTTTTAGGCGTTGCTGGATTATCGTCATATTATAAAATACATGGCAATATTCCCAACTTCTTCAAGAAGCTGGGAATATAATTTGGCTTAAATATATCGGTTGACTCGACCTAAAGTCGATCGTATGCGGCTAGAATAATCCGTTCGGTGTCTGCCCAATTGATACATTTATCGGTAACCGAAACACCGTATTTTAATTGACTCAGATCTTCAGGGATCGATTGTCCGCCTTCGTTGAGATTTGATTCCAACATCATCCCTACCATGGAGGTATTGCCATTGACGATTTGTTGGATCGTGCTTTCAAAGACGATCGGTTGGAGGCGATAATCTTTATTAGAATTACCGTGACTGCAATCGACGACGATGCGGGGTGGTAAGTTGGCTTTTTTGAGTTCGGCTTCGGCAGCTTGAACGCTGACGGGATCGTAGTTGGGTTTACCTTCGCCGCCGCGTAAGATAATGTGTCCGTAAGCATTGCCTCGGGTTTGAAAAACGCTGACTTTGCCATGCTTATCGATCCCCAGGAAATGGTGTGGTTGTTTGGCCGATTGGAGGGCGTTTAAGGCTACCTTAACGCTGCCGTCGGTACCATTCTTGAAACCGACGGGCATCGATAGGCC
>NZ_PVWO01000598.1 GCF_003003845.1 Chamaesiphon polymorphus CCALA 037
GTCTTGCACTAATGTATATTTACTATTAGTGATGTGGATAGCCTAATTTTTGCTGTCTAGTAATAGTATCTATGTAAATCCGATCGGCAGCTAGCCAAGATACTACCAGATCTGACTAGATCGGCGATTATTACTGTTAAAAGCTCGACTACCGCCGATTGGTAGTCGAGCTATGATGTCGTACCTGAAGAGATCGAGCTTCAGGTGCGAATAATTACAAGAAATCTTCGGCTTTTTGCCACTGGAGTAGCCGATTTACAACTACCCGACCATAATTATCGATAACATACAGACGAATTGTGTGTGGATATTTAGGTTGCCAAGTGACGCGATATTTAGTACCTCGATTGTGCCAAGTATAAACCTGTTTGTTTCCAGCTTTATAAACATTACCACCAGCTAAATTTAGATAAGCTTGTGTATGTAGATTCGTGCCTCGATAATAATAGCGACCGTTTTGACGGTAGATATTTACAGACCAATCCGAATCGATAAAAAATCCTTCCAGATATTTGGCCGTGGCAATTTGGTTCTGAGCTGGTAGATTGTTGGCGGTGGCTGGAACTGTGGCTGCATTTGTCGCAGAAGAACCTAGCGTAGCCCCGATCGCGATCGAGGTAACTAGTAATTTGGCCAGATCGATCGGATTGGTAGATGGTTTGGATGTAGTAGACATGATTTTTGGGAGATTGAATAAGAGCAGCAGCTTTATCGATCGTGAAAAACACGATCGACATTTTTAAGCTGTTGATGAGATACACGTTCGGAATTTTGGGTTTATGCAGATGCGATCGATATGTTGTGGAAATTTTTTAGCGAGATCGAATATTTCACTAAAAATGGCTCGACTGGCAAACCCAGTCGAGCTACATTTGGATTAAATATCCTTCTCGCTATATTGGATGAAAGATTCCGTTTTACTATAGTAAAGTAATGAATCGACAACCCTTCTTTGAGAGAGAGCCTACAGGCTCAGTTTGTTAGACTAATTATTCGCTTCGCCAGATGTTTGCGATTCAATTCTTTTAACTAAATTCTCTTCCCAGTCAGGATCGCTGGGATCGATCGTTATCATCCGTCCTGATGCTTTCGATCGATCTACATACACATGAAACGCTGGAATATCTTCGCGATGAGTGAGTACATATTGACGTAGTTCATCAAGTTCCATCATTTCATAATTAGCTGATGTCATGGCTCATATCCTCCTGTTGGCTTAATCTCGAAATCACTCTCCCCTGCAAGCACGTACACATTCCCCGTCCGCTCATCAATTCTAACAAGTTGTATGGGTCTATATTGCCAGCCAGGATAGATTACGTTGGTCAATCGATAGCACAGTCGATAAAGACCTTGAGCTTGTTCGTTGTTGGGTTCCATTTTACGAGAATTTCTTGAACGCCAAGGTCACATTATGTCCGCCGAAGCCAAAGGAATTAGAAAGCGCGACATCCACTTTGGCGGCGCGGCTGACGTGGGGGACATAATCGAGATCGCAACCTTCTTCGGGAGTGTCGAGATTGATCGTGGGGGGGATGAGATCGTGATGGATGGCGAGGGCGGATGCGACGCCTTCGATGCCGCCTGCGCCGCCGAGGAGGTGTCCAGTCATCGATTTGGTAGAACTGACGGCAATCTTGTAAGCGTGGTCGCCGAGAGCCTTTTTGATGGCAGCGGTTTCGGTGGGGTCGTTGATGGGGGTGCTGGTGCCGTGGGCGTTGATATAGCTGACGGCTTCGGGTGCTAGTCCAGCATCTTTGAGACAGAGGGACATGGCGCGCGCGGCATCGATGCCGCCGGGGGTTTGTCCGGTCATGTGATAGGCGTCGCAGGTCATGGCGTAACCGACGATTTCGGCGTAGATTTTCGCGCCGCGATTTTGGGCGTGTTCGAGTTCTTCGAGGATGAGGATGCCAGAACCTTCACCCATGACAAAGCCATCGCGTCCGGTATCGAAGGGGCGACAAGCGTGGAGGGGGTCGTCGTTGCGGGTGGAGACGGCTTTACATGCGGCAAATCCGGCAATGCCCAGAGGGGTGATCGCAGCTTCTGTACCGCCGCAAATCATCGCTGTGGCGTAGTCGCCCTGGATTAGTCTAAAAGCTTCGCCGATGGCGTTTGCGCCTGCGGCACAGGCCGTTACGGTACAGCAGTTGGGGCCTTTGGCTCCAAATTCGATCGCGACGAGTCCGGCGGCCATATTGCCGATCATCATCGGAATCATGAATGGGCTACAACGGCTGGGGCCTTTGGTGAGATAAATTTCTTGTTGTTCTTCAAGGATTTTGAGGCCGCCGATGCCCGTACCGATAATAACACCCACGCGATCGGCATTCGAGCTATCGATCGTCAATCCCGAATCGGCAACGGCTTGTTTGGTGGCACAGACGGCTAGCTGGGCAAACCTGTCCATGCGTTTGGCTGCTTTCTTTTCTAGATACAGCAATGGGTCGAAATTTTTGAGTTCTCCGGCAATCCGACAGTCGTGTTTGGCTGCGTCAAAATGAGTAATCGCGCCAATCCCATTCCGTCCACTCACCAAGCCTTCCCAATATTCAGCCAGGGTGTTTCCAATGGGCGTAATCGCGCCTAAACCAGTAATAACAACACGTTTGCGGGATTGTGGATTGGAATTTGCCATGGTGGATATAGAGATGAGATGTGGGAGTGTGGAGGTGCTGGGGTGCCGTGGTGCTACATGCGGAGATTGGCTCCGCATCGCTACACCGCATAATTCATCTTCCGCGCAGCGGTACTAGCCGTGTTTGGCGTTGATGTAGTCAACTACTGATTGAACGGTTTGGAGTTTTTCGGCTTCCTCGTCGGGGATTTCGACATCGAATTCTTCTTCTAATGCCATGACGAGTTCGACTACATCTAGGGAATCGGCTCCTAAGTCGTCGGTAAAGTTGGCTTCTGGCGTAATTTTGGCAGCGTCTACTTCCAATTTATCTGCAATTACGGCTTGCACTTTCGCCAATACATCTGCGCTCATATGTGTTCCTTTTTACTTTTATAACGATAATCCAGCTCTGGCAACCGCTGGCGGCTGGCACAGTCTTTGGTTCTTGTAGCGTCTGGCTAGAAGAAGAGAAGGCAGGCCAATCGCCATCTAGGGTACGTCAATAGCACTCTACATCTTAATATGAAATTGCGCCAAAATAGGGGGTTGGGCTTTAGGC
>NZ_PVWO01000599.1 GCF_003003845.1 Chamaesiphon polymorphus CCALA 037
GGCACCTGCTGACAGCGCGAGACAATCGTCGGTAGCAGCGATTCGACGCTGGAGGCAATCGCGATGATGGTGGCTTTTCCCGGTTCTTCTAGAGTCTTTAACAAGGCATTGGCAGCGGCTTCTGGCATCGTTTCGGCTTGCTCGATCGCAATTACAGATCGATCGCCCAGTAGCGGCGGACGTGCCAAAAAGCGACTGATGTCGCGAATTTGTTCGATCCGAATTTGAGGCGGTGTTTTGCGTTTGATGCCTGCGGCAGTGGCTTCGGCGGCGGAGTATAGTTTTCCTTGGTGATTGTATGTCGGTGCTACCCACAACACATCGGGATGATTGCCTTGATGGAGTTTTTGTTTGATTAATGCCTGTTGGTTTTCTGGAACTTCGTGGCAAAAAATTGATTCAATAAAACAGCGGGCAGCGAGACTTTTGCCGATGCCATCGGCACCATAAAATAAATATGCAGGTGCCAGCCGTTGTTTGACGATCGATCGCGTCAAAATTTCGACGGCTTGGGTTTGTCCGACTAATGTAGAGCTAAATTGAGTCAAGTTTCCAGTTGTCATTCACAGGACAATTGTACCATTAGCTTGAATCGGACTGCATGAAGTATTTAGACAATCGGCGATCGCAGTGGCAGTAAGTGTAATTTATGTTACCTAAGATACTTAGTTCGCGGATAATGATAAACTTCATTGGTGAAACCTTGACGAGCGATAATCTTTACAAGCTACAGCCAGTAGGTAAAATCGCAATTCAAAAGAAATAACTACTTACATGCTACTGTTTGGCTACTCGATGGGTACACTATGGTAACGCTAGCCCGAACTCAGCTTGTTTCGATCGAGAGGCAGTTGTCAATAGTGAGAGGCGTCAGCTCATGCCAACACGAATCGATGGAGTTACATCGTTCAAATCATCACAAATTAGTGGACAGTCACGATATCTAGATAAGTAAGTGGATGATTATTTACGCGAGTTACTATGAATACGCCTGAACCAAACTTTCAACGAATTTTATTAGTTGATGACGATCTTGTCGTGCGGGCACAGGTAAGTGAGTCATTAGCACAAGATGGTTTTGAAGTAATACTTGCAAAAAATGGTGATGATGGAATTGCTGCATACCAAGAACATCGCCCCGATCTGATTCTAGTAGATGCGGTGATGCCAATTTTAGATGGGTTTGAATTTTGCGAACAACTCAAGAATTTAGGCGAACGTTTGACCCCAATTTTAATGATTACCTCATTAGATGATAACGAGTCAGTCGATCGAGCTTTTGCTAGTGGGGCAACTGATTATATTACCAAGCCAATTAATTTGTCTATTCTCCGTCAGCGCGTGCGGAATTTAATTCGTCAATCTCATTTAATTAAAAATCAATTAAACGAACTTCAACAAGCCAACCAAAATTTAAAATCACTGGTAAATCTAGACAGTCTCACGAAACTATCCAATCGGCGCGGATTTGACGACTATATTCAAAAAGAGTGGGATCGGATGCGCCGGATTAAAGCTCCGTTATCTTTGATCATGTGCGATGTTGATTTTTTTAAAAACTATAACGATCGATATTTACATCCCAATGGCGATCTCTGTTTGATTGAAGTTGCCATGGCAATGCGAAATACCGTGCGCCGCAGTGGCGATTTGGTTGCCCGATATGGGGGCGAAGAATTTGCGATCGTCTTACCAAATACCGATGCTTTGGGTGCCGTTTCGGTAGCTGAAAATGTCCGCACGGCAATTAAAAATCTTCAGATCGTTCATGAAGCTTCATCCGTCTGTCCTCACGTCACTATTAGTGTTGGCGTGTCTACAATTATTCCCACCGCCGAAAATGATTTTCAAGCTCTAATTCATGCCGCAGATCGAGCCTTATATCAGGCTAAATCTCAAGGACGCGATCGAGTAACGATGTTGGTGGCTTAGACTAGGCTTTAGGGAAAAGGGAAAAGGGCAAAGGGGAAAGGGCAAAGGGGGAAATAAACTATATTACTCATCCACCCATCCACCCATCTACCCATCCACCCCTCTCCCAACTCCCAACTCCAAAACTTTCACAAAATAAACTAGTGAATCCGGTATGCCTGATGCGATAATAGACGATCGCGCAACACTATAGACCCTTAGTTACATGCTACTGACAACACCCACTTGGAATACCCTGGCAGATCGATCGTTAGCTGGAGAGATATTGACTAGGGAAGAAGCCTTGGCGGTACTTCAGGCACATGATGAGGTGTTGTTGGATCAAATCGCCGCCGCCTATCGGGTGCGCCGCCACTACTGGAGCAATCGCGTTCGGCTGCATTATCTCCTCAACGCTCAAAGCGGTTTGTGTCCCGAAGATTGTCATTATTGCTCGCAGTCAAAGATCTCGACAGCAGAGATCGAAAAATATCCGTTGATGGCGCAAGAAAAGATCCTCGCAGCGGCAAAACGCGCCGCCGAACTTCAGGCGGGGACTTTTTGCATGGTAATTTCCGGTCGATCGCCGAATGAAGCTACTTTTGGTAAAGTATTAGAGGCAGTACGAGAAGTTAAGGCCAATTACGACCTCAAAGTTTGTGCTTGTCTGGGCTTGTTGAGCGAGGAGCAGACGCACCGTCTGGCTGAGGCAGGAGTAGATCGCGTCAATCACAATCTCAATACCTCAGAAGCCAATCACGATCGAATTGCGACTACTCATACCTATACCGATCGAGTCGAAACCGTCAAAAATGTCCATGCTGCGGGGATTACCACCTGTTCTGGCGGGATTTTGGGCATGGGTGAGTCGAATGATGATGTTATCGATTTAGCCCTCTCGCTGCGCGAATTAGGTGTCACTAGCGTCCCGATCAATTTTTTAATCCCGATTCCAGGTACTAAATTTGCCGATATTCAGCAATTGACACCGCAACAGTGTCTGCGGATTTTATGTTTATTCCGGTTCTTATTACCCTCTCAAGAAATTCGGATTGCTGGGGGACGAGAAGTACATTTGCGATCGCTACAACCGTTAGGATTATATGTCGCAAATTCGATCTTTGTCGGCGACTATCTCACGACACCAGGACAATCGGCAACTCAAGATTGGGATACAATTTCCGATCTAGGATTTGTATTAGAAGCTGCGGACGGTTCTCCGATTAAATAATTGAAAATAGTTATAATTCGTTGTCGATGGATTTACC
>NZ_PVWO01000116.1 GCF_003003845.1 Chamaesiphon polymorphus CCALA 037
ATCCGAGGATCGTCCGCGATCGTCTGGTTAAACGTGGCGATCGCTACCCCATTCGCGGTAGACTCACCCGCTAAGTAGGGTTGCCCTTGCATCAGCGTATTATCAACACAGATAAAACCGTGCGATGTCAGCAAGTCATTGTCTAGCAAGAAATTCACATAGTCTACATAACCCGCCTTATCGGCATCGATAAAGACTAAATCGAACGTCTCATTCACAGCGGCTAACTGTTCTAGCGTCACCATTGCGGGTGCCACTTTGACCGAGATCTTGTGCCCGCTCGGAGACTCGTTAAAACATGCCTGGGCAAACTTGGCCACATAAGCATCGACCTCGCAAGCCACCAATTCGCCATTATCTGGCAGAGCTTCAGCCATCGCCAGAGCTGAGTACCCAGTAAACATGCCGATTTCTAATACTCGCTGCGATCGGGTGACATGCACCAAGAATTTGAGAAATTGACCTTCGACATGTCCTGAGAGCATTTCTTGCTCTAACTGATGTCCGGTTTCGCGATCGGCAAACCGTTGGCTCCAGTCTTCGGCTTGAGTATGCCGCACGAGCGATGCTAAAGCTGGAGACTCTGGCGTTGTACAGTGACTGATGTATGGATCTAATCCACTTGCCAACTCGCAAGCTTGGTGCAATTCGGACTTCAGCTTGGGATCGATGTCTGAGGCTGCTAGTTGCTGACTCAGAGCTTCCAGTTTTGCGGCTAAAATCCCCAGTGGTGTCACGGGTCTGGGCGATTGCAAAGATGTAGAAACTAAGCTCATGCTTGTACCCCTACTGAAGTAGGCGCAACCGATTCTAATGACATAAACATGTCTTCACCATCGCCACCGCGCGGATAGTCACGACAGATTTCTTTGTGAATCGCTAGGTGCTCGTCTAACTCAGCCCTGGTCAGATCGTTAAGGAAAGAACAACTCCCGATCGGGTGAGGAACGGCTGCACGTAATAAGCCATCCCGCGTCCTGCCGATCGATTCTGTAGCTTTCCACAGCAATTCGGGAGTCAAATAAGAGCTATCGATCGCCAGACCGATCCGACTCATCAATCCTAAAATCCGATTGCGCTCGCCGACCGAAATATACCCCCGCCGTTGGGCAATGGTGGCGGAGAAGGCCATATCGATATTCACCCCATGACCGTGGAACATCGGAATCTCTGGCGTTAGCTCCAGTGTCGGACTCCAGGTGTGACCGTAAGCAATCACTCGATCGAGATCTAGCTCGTGTAAATTAGGTACTTCTAAACCGAGCATGGTCTCGATCGCATCATACGTGACCTTGTGCGCGACCTGCCGTAACTCTGGCGTGCCATTTAAGTAACCGAAGTGGGTATGCAACAGGTCTTCGCCGTGTTTTTCCAACAGCTCGAAGATGCCGTTGTTGGCAACCACAGCGATTTTAATCAGCTCTGCCATGCCATTACGCACCTGATCCACAGGTAGCGTCTTAAGAAACGAGAAGTCTAGAATCACCTTCTGCGAAGCATGATAAGCACCCAGTCGGTTCTTCAATTTACCGTGGTTGACGGCTACTTTGATCGCTACGCTGGCATCGATCAGCCCGATCAGCGTTGTCGGTACTCGGATATAGTTCGTGCGACGGCGATAAGTTGCACAAGCAAAACCCGCGACATCTGTGGTTAAACCACCGCCAACAACTAAAACGGGTTCTTTCCTCACCAAACCAAAATCTGCAAACGCATCGACAATTCTCTCAACAGACTGTAACGTCTTGTCTGTCTCCTTAATTGACACTGGAAAGACCGTTAGGTCGATTTGATAGTGCTGGAAATAGGCTTGGATCCGATCGCCATACAAACCATACACCACTTCATCTACGACCATCAGACAGCGACCGAATTGACGGTAGCTCTCGGCAATCTCTGCGTTCTCAACGGCAAATGCGCCATCGACATAGAGCAAACTAAAGTCAATTTTTTCGTATCCTTCAACATGAAAAGCTGTTTCCGTAGCCTTGAAAGTTGCCTGAACGTTAGTCATTGTATTTTCCTAATGTCTTTGATAGGTGCCACTCAATAGCTCTTTGTAAAACTTAACAATCTTTCTAATAATTATCAAGGCGAGCGATCGGATCTCCTTGCTGAATCCCCGCAGGGTTAGGCTCGCTCAGACAATCGGTTCGTCCAACACCATTCCCCGATGCAATAATCGATCGCCAATTACCTGTGAGTGGTCGGCACGATGCATCGTGCAACGGTTATCCCAGATTGCGATGTCGCCTGGTTGCCATCTGTGACGGTAAAGTCTGTAGTGCCGAATAGAGTGCTGATAGAGCAACCTAACGAGCCGCTGCGCTTTGTCTACCGCCATGCCAGAGATGGCCTGACAGCGTTCTGGGGTCGATAAAAATAAGGCCAATCGATCGGAAAGAGGATGCCGCAGAAACAAGGGATGCCAACTTTGGTTTTCTTGGCGATCGTCTAGAGATAGCCCAGACATGACATGCAGCACCCGCGCATCGGCAAGCTGCTCTTTGACTGTTGCGGGCAATGTCTCATAAGCACGGTACTGATCCGAAAATAGTGTGTCGCCACCCGATGCAGGGATAGTTAGAGCGCGCAAGGCCGTGAAGGCAGGCGGTCTGGCAACATAACTAGTATCTGTATGAAAAACGCTTCTGGGTGGCCGCTCTCGCCCGATATTGCTAACCACATTCAGCTCGGGTTGATGTGACACTGGGGTCTCTCCCGCTGTAAAAGTCATCGGCCCTAATCGACTCAGGAAAGCTACAAAGTCTGCATCACTAACTGCTTGCTTCCTAAATACGACCAAGCCATTACTCGCAATAACATGTTTTAAAGAAGCTAGATCTCGATCGTTTATCTCCGTAATTTTAAGCTCATTCACTTCGGCTCCAAATGGTGAAAGCGCACAAAAACTAATGTTTTCCTCGATCATAATTTCTTGCTGTACAGCTTACTCATTCGATCGCTTTAATTACTCATAATAAATTTTTGCAATTCATCGAAATCTAATCGATCGACCATGTAACTAGCTCTTTTAAAGTCGTGATGAGCGGTATTTTCATTCGGAAAAGCGATGCAATCTATACCCGCCGCGATCGCAGATTCTACTCCCCCTAAATTATCTTCAATTGCAATGCAATCAGCCGACTTCTCTCCCAACTTTTCTAGCGCGAAAGTGTAGGCAGCTTTATCTGGCTTAGGGCGATCTACGCTATCGGCATTTAAGATGAGGTCGAAATCAGTAATTTGAATACTCGATCGCAAAGCTGCCATCAGCAACAAAATATTTTCCTGAGTAGTCGTGGTTACAAAAGCCACCTTCAAACCCTGGCTTTTTGCACCCTGGATTGTTTCGAATACGCCAGCGCGAGGGTGCACCCGATCTGCGGTTAAGCTATTTTGAAAAAATTCGGACTTCGATCGATGAATTGCCGCTGCATCAACTGTTTGTCCGATCGCATCTGCGTATTCGGCAATGCGATCTCGACCGCCACTTTTTTCTAGCATGGTTAAATACTCTTCTCGATGCCAACACCAGTCGAGTCCATGAGCCTGAAAAGCTCGATTGAATGCTTGTCTTTGCAATTCGGAGGTATCCGCGATCGTACTAATAGAGCCAAAGAGAATAGCTGACATAGGATTCCTCAATTATTTATGATTATCAATTATCTATACTTAAGATATATCGCCTGATAATTGGCAACATTACAGCCCAAAAATACTCACAGCTTTGTGTTTGTGTCCGAAGTTGCTCGTGCGGATAATTTGCTTAACTGTCATAAATTCAGCCTGTTGAATTGCGACACCAAGTACCTGCAAAATGAGTTCGATCCTTTCTATGAGTTACATTATGTTTCGCCAGCATATTAATATCTTAAAATCATTGCAAGTCTCTGGCATCTATCGATAGGACTATTGACAATCGCTTCTGAAAGTTGTAGGTAACTTTAATCATGAAAAATTGCTGCATTGTTTTTAAATTAGACAATAATGTCGCGATCTTTTAATAAATTTCGCTTGCAAAACAATATTTTCAATTCGATATTTAGTATTACCTGGAGTCAAAGAAAAGGACAAGATCTCCCCTCGATCGTTAACGATCGGGTGTAATTTAGACCTATAGTTTATGTCTAAGTCTGTATTGTGAATATTTTTGTCGATCGAACTCACGTTAGATAGCAATCCTAAATGATTTGTGGGCGTTGCTGGATTGAGGGATGAAAAGCTAGAGGGAATAGCGGGGAGAAGAGGGTATCGAAGTGAGAAATCATGCCTTAAATCAGCAACGCCATATTTATTTTGAGGATGATGAAGATAAAATAGTAGAATAGGAAAACTCGATCGGTATTTCGTGACAAGAGATCGGTAGCTCGGATACAATTAGGTCATCGGCAATTTTAAGCAATACAGCATGAGTGCTACTTCTCCATCCAAAAATTTAAATGCAGAGATAGAAGCAGTTGTCAGCGAAAGGAAAAGAGCGATCGCTTACAGCATGGACTTACTCCTCCCTGGCTTGTACATCTGGATTGGAAATTATACTCTACGCCTGTTTGGAGAGAAGCCAGACGATACACCATACAAGTATCCTGGAATGTTAAATAGCCGATACGGGATAGCCTTAGTTCTTCCTGGCTACCGGATATTCACGACTTATCATCAGTCCTATGACCCTCGATAAACATCAAATCGATGGCATTGGGGGATTTAGCGAGAAAGTGTTACCAGCAAACCAGTTTGAAGAATTGATGACGAATGCTGGATATTCGATTTCTGGCTCTGCGCCAGCTCAAGGTAGAAGAGTTAAATTTTGGTGGATACATCTGACTTTCAGAACTGTCGAATCAATTTACAGCGAGGATAAAAGTATTGTAATTACTGCTTATCATGTATAAGTTGTTTATTGATGGTGAGATCGATCCGAGACTTGAGATAAGAAAATATGAAATTAAATATCCCCGAACTTTCTTTAGTCGTCCTCATCGGTGCATCCGGTTCGGGGAAATCTTCATTCGCACGCAAGCATTTTTTGGCTACCGAAATTATCTCATCCGATTATTGTCGATCGATCGTTTGTGACGACGAAACCAACCAAGCAGCGACTACCGATGCCTTTGAGTTGCTGCATTATATTGTGGCTAAACGCCTCAAGGCTGGCAGATTGACGGTTATCGATGCGACGAATGTCAAGCCCGAAGATCGCAAACCGTTATTGCAATTAGCCAAAGATTATCATTGCTTTGCCGTCGCGATCGTCTTTAATTTACCAGCCGAATTGTGTCACGATCGCAATCAACAGCGCGAGAATCGCGACTTTGGCATTCATGTTGTCAAGCGGCATACCGAGAACCTGAAAAAATCGCTACGTCATCTCGATCGCGAATTTCGTTACGTCCATATTCTAGCCAACGTCGAACAAGTTAATAACGTCGAAATCGAACGTCAACCACTCTGGAATAATCGTAAAACCGAAGCGGGGCCATTCGATATTATCGGCGATATTCATGGTTGCTGCGATGAACTCGAAATCTTACTCCAGCAGTTAGGTTACGAACCACACGCCGGACCACAACAGCCTTGCTGGGACTTTCCCACTTATAAACATCCTGGCGGACGACAGGTAATGTTTGTCGGCGATTTGGTCGATCGAGGCATCCGTAATGTAGACTCAATCAAACTCGCCCGCAACATGGTAGCGGCGGGGAGCGCGCTCTGCGTTTGTGGCAACCATGAATTTAAATTACTGCGCTATTTACGCGGCAAAAATGTCAAACTCAATCATGGTTTAGAGCTAACTGTCGCCGAAATTGAAGCTTTACCCGAACCACTCCAGACCGAATTTCGTGCCGAATTAGCGCAATTTATCGACTCCCTGATTAGCCACTATATCTTCGATGATGGCAAGCTAGTTATCGCTCATGCTGGCCTCAAAGAGGAGCTACAAGGCCGCACTTCCGGTCACGTCCGCTCTTTTGCCATGTATGGCGAAACGACAGGCGAGATCGACGAATATGGGCTACCCGTGCGCGCAAACTGGGCGCGAGAATATCGCGGCAAAGCGACGGTAGTCTACGGACATGTGCCCGTCCTAGAAGCGGAATGGCTGAATAACACGATCGATATCGATACGGGTTGCGTATTTGGCGGTAAACTAACGGCTTTGAAATATCCAGAGCGAGAGATCGTCCAAGTCCCGGCGGCGAAGGTATATTACGAGCCAATGAGACCGTTAGATGCAACCGCCAGCGAACGCACAGCCCAGCAGGAAGATGATGATATTTTAGACATCGCCGATGTCTTGGGCAAACGGTTTATTACCACCCGCCTGCAAGCAAGTATTGCCATTCAAGCAGATCGATCGATCGCGGCGTTGGAAGTGATGAGCAGATTTGCCGCCAATCCCAAATGGTTGATTTATCTACCGCCCACGATGTCCCCCGTCGCGACTTCCAAGCTACCAGGATATCTCGAATATCCCACCGAAGCCTTCGACTATTATCGATCGATGGGTATTAATGAAGTCGTCTGCGAAGAAAAACACATGGGTTCGCGCGCAGTTATCGTCATCTGTCGGGATGAAGCAACTGTCGAGCAACGGTTTGGGATTACTGGCGAAGGCATCGGCATCTGTTACACCCGCACGGGACGCAGATTTTTTGACAATTCCGAACTCGAAACTACTGTATTGCAACGCATTCGTGCGGCTCTAACTGCCAGCGACTTCTGGCAACGCTTAGAGACAGACTGGGTGTGCTTGGATTGCGAGTTGATGCCGTGGTCTGCCAAAGCGCAGGGCTTGCTCCGCGCCCAATATGCCCCCGTTGGTGCGGCGGCAAATCATAGTTTAGATTATGCGACGCAACTATTTCAACAAGCACTCGATCGTGGGATTGCCGTCGCACCCCAACTCGAAAAATTGCAGATTCGATCGAGTATGGCACACAAATATGTCGATGCTTACCGTCGTTACTGTTGGAATGTAGACTCGATCGAGGATTTCAAGCTTGCACCATTCCATATTATGGCTACCGAGGGCGCGGTACACACCGACAAAGATCACCTGTGGCACATGAACCAGATTGCGAAAGTGTGTGAATTTGACTCGATCTTACTCGCAACCACCCATCGCACCATCAATCTCCAAGACGAAGCCGCAGTCACCGCCGCCACCCAATGGTGGGAAGAGTTAACCCAAGCTGGCGGCGAAGGCATGGTCGTCAAACCGATGCAGTTTATCAATTCTGGTAGCAAAGGTCTGATTCAACCCGCTGTTAAAGTACGCGGATCTGAATATCTACGGATTATTTATGGCCCCGAATACGATCTACCAGAACATCTAGAGCGGCTGCGCCAGCGGGGTTTGGGTGCCAAGCGAAATCTGGCATTGCGGGAATTTGCCTTGGGGGTGGAGGCGTTGGAACGGTTTGCGGCGAAGTTGCCTTTACGTCAGGTGCATGAATGTGTTTTTGGCGTCTTAGCGTTGGAGAGCGAACCGATCGATCCTCGTCTGTAAACTCAATATTGGTGGCAAATTCAATTCCTGTTTTTAAGCTATTTATTCTAACGATTGTGTTCTCCACATCTTCCGCCAATTATCGATTTGTTCTGGATTGAATTTCTCAAAAATAGGATCGATTTTATCTAAATCCTGTTTGATTTCTTTTTTTCCCGACTGTTCGTCAAGCTCGACATAATAACTACCATCTCGATAACACTGCGCGATCGTAGCCATCAGGCTGCTAATACATTCGGCATATACAAACGGTTCTGAGTTTGGGAATTGACAATAAACATGAGAATATGGTCGGCGGATATTATCGCAGAGGACATAATATATTTCCTGTCGATCGCCATAAGAAATAGGCAATAGATAATCATTGAAATTTGGCTTGAAATTATCGACGGCCTTCGATAGTGGCTGAAAATCTAATCTGGGTGCTAGTTGATAATCTCCTAAGTACATACGATAGAATTCTTTTAGCTCTTCAGATACTTTAAATGGCAAATTTTTGTACATCCTTTGCTCTCTCTCATACCATCCTTCTAAATATTTACGATGTGCCTCCCAATCTACAACTTCTTCTAGAGTATAGTAACTTTCTCCAAGGCCGTAATAATCATAATAGTGAAAATTTAACCACCGATGAATATATCCTAATGAATATTCTATAAAATCAACACAGGTTCTAAGAGATTCTTGTTTACTATTCCAGTATCGATATTTTATGTCTGGCAACTCTTTGCTAAATTTTTTATAGCCAATACATATCAGCACACTGATAATAGATTCTAAATCTTCTGTGATGATGTTATTATCCTCATCAAACACGATCGATTCCGATTTCCATTCTGATGGATGAACTTGACCATATTTAGCAGGGATGACAGTACCACGATTGCAATAAAGTTCGTAGCCATCAGCATACTTAATGGCTGCCTTACCTTCAGCATGAGGAACTAGTTCTCGATCGAGATATAATTCTGAAGGTCGATCTATAACCAGACAAACCTTCTCATAAGTTATTAAATAGGGACATTCTTCGCATAACGTTCTAAGAATGTTCCATATTTCTGTATCAGGTCGATCGCTAATGTGGTCGATGTAAAAGTCAAAAGGCCAAGCATTAGTTCCCGATAGCTCATCGTCCAATGTTTTATGAAAATTCATATTGCGACCGCAATGAATATCGTAAACATGTAACTCGTACAATATACTGCACAAATTTTCAAATATGTGACCACGAGTATTGAATTGGAGATTATCTAGTGTAAGTCGAGGATCTAGATCGATAGTTTTGACTGGTGCTTTCTGCAAGGCAGCTATTATTTTGTCATACAGCAGACACTTTACACGAATAGGATATGGATTATCATCATAAGAAACCGATTGAAAAAATGAATTTTGCTCTAAAGATGGACTGCTTAGAAAAAATATTTCAGGTGGAGATAAATCGATTGCACGGTAAGCATCAATGATAGCATTGGTTGCTTTATCTCGATCGACTGGTTGGGTTGAAAAGAGGATCTTATCCCACTTTTCTATGTAGCAATCGATAATATTTTTATATTCCTGCATTTATTTATTTATTCTTGATTTACTGGTGGTGGTGAGGACAGATCCCCGACTTCTTAAAGAAGTCGGGGATCTGGGTAGCAGTATCTTTCTATTGACGATCGGAGTTAAAATAATTATAGAGCGAATACCATTACCCTCAACCGAACGATAAATATTCTCGAAATAGAATGACCGATAAACCTTCAATAGTAGAATTCAAAACAGATCGAATTGTTTGCATTGACAGAGAGAATTTACATCTGTTTGCTGAAGTTATAGATATCATTCAGATATCATCTCGCTGTTGGGTGAAACCGCTGGCGATCGCGAGATCCAATCCTGAAAGTTTTAACTTAGAATTCCTTCACGATCTGCGCGACGCGGCGCAATTAATTTTACCGACAGATCTTTTTCGGGATGCTTTAGATACGGAAGTTCTACCGCTGATTTCCGAATTATTTTATCCTACTAAAGATTCGATTCGATCAACGAATGCTCAAAGAGTACTATATCAATTTATTGCCGATCTATATCGCTTACCCTGAAGACTAATATCGATCGCATTAGCTAAAGCCCCATCATACAAACCTAATTATCAATTATCAATTAATTACGAGCGGGATTATTAGTAATTATCTCCCACATTTTTATCAGCCAGTTTTCGATCGCTAGGACGATGCGATCGAGCCATGCTAAGAATCGATCTAATGGCGATCGACTATAACCGATTAGTTCGGAATCTGCTTCGATCCAATCTGGAAAATATTCTGGATCTAAATCGACTTGCTTGGAGATTTTACCACCAGCTACATCTAGGCGATCTTCTGCATCTAAATTGACTTGTTTGGCTATTTTGCCAGTGGTTTGTTTGCGCCCTGAGCCTTGTTTTTTGAGGCTAGAGGTCTGTCTTTTGACAATTTCTGTATATTTGACTTTTTGGGGTTCTGGATCGATCGGAATTAGCTTAAATTCTGCTGGCTGATGGACGATATTACTATCTTGTTTCGACGGGATATGTAAATAATCGCGATAGTAACTAACCCATTTTTTAAGCCAATTTGGTTGGAGTTTGGTAAGAGTATCTAGAACCGGACGCTCTTGGATGGGGGTGGGTTGTGATTCGATAATTGGTGGGAGTTGTGGCAGATCTAGGAATCTATTCAGTCTTGGCGATCGGGGTGTGAATGGGTATTTAGACGATGGTAGTTCGAGCTGAACTTTTGGGGTAACAGGTTGAGATTCCGATCGATCGTTAGTAACATTTTGCCACCAATTCTGCAATCGATCGCGTAAAGTTGGCGATGGTATTTCTGGTTCGATTAGGTCGATTTTACCGTGCAACAATAAAGCTGGATTTGTCAAATGTTCGCGTTCGACTTCTAACCATCGATTGGTTGTTTCGTCAAGCAATACAGATCCCTCGTCAGATATTTGATGTTCAGCTCGATCTCTGGCGATTTTATCCGCACACCATCGATGCCAAGCGATCGCAATGTCGAGTCCAATCTGACGCCGAATTTCTTGTTGTTGAGAAATGGTGAGTAGATCTAATAGCTCGTTTTCGGTAGTTACTAAGACTAATTGTCGATCGCTTAATAACGAACTGAGTCCGCGAATAATTGGTTTGCGCGAGCGAACTTGACTGGATGCGCGGGAATTATAGGTGGCTGCTTGGCTTGGGTTGGCAACAAGTTCGCGCCCATCATTCCAGCTATTTTCATCGATAATAGACCAATCTTCTACTGTCAATCCGGCACCATCGGCTATCTCGATCGGATATCCAGCTTCGACGATCGACTCTAGAGCCTGTTCGATGTTAATATCGGAAGCTGGCTGCGGTAGTGATTTTTGTGGAGGTGGTGGCGCGAGTCGGGGTTGCAAGTTCTCTAGTTTCTGAGCCAGAAGCTGGAGCGGATAGAGTAAAATTTGACCAGTCCAAACAACTGCTACCTTAAGATGTCGCAAACCTTGAACGCAGGTATCTTTCAATCGATCGGTGCGCTTACTGATAAAGGTGAAGACTCGGCTTTGGTAGGTTCCAGACATGGGGTTTAGTTAATAATTGATAGTATGTAGGTTGGGTTGAGCAGCGACTCGCGCTCGTCGGCTTTGCCGACGGTTTAGCGAGTCAAGACAAAGCGAAACCCAACAGCACCAACAGTAGAGGCACAGATCGATCGTGAATAGCCGATAGTAAGTTGTTTTTAATTGCCAGAAGTAAATTTTGAGGCGATCGAGATCTTAATTAATACTTAAATTATGAAGATGGGTCTCAAAACTGAGCGCGATGTTGAGTTATTTTTTTTTAATATCTAAGATTTTAGCGAAACTATGAATGATTCCGAGCAAAGTTTTGTATCGTCGATTGAGATCTCCCTCGATCGACTGCGGAATCTCAGTCAGCGAGATCTTCTGGCTGGCTGGAAAATGTTTCTGGGGGCTGGCTCTGTAGATGCAGATCCGAATGATTGGGAACTGGCAAGCTTAAATCAAAAGGGGCAGATTGCTTGGGAACGGGGGCAACAGGAGATCTGGTTGGCGCAAAAGGTGGTGATGCCGATCGATCTCGATGGTTATCCTGTTACTAGTCTATCTTGTCGGCTGGCTTTTACTTGGTGGGCGGAGTTGGCGCAGGTATTTGTCGATGGGCGATTGGTGCAGGAGGGCGATTTATTCGACCATAGTCCGCGAGTGTTATTGATGTCCGCAGTGGTACCTGGAACGGCTGTAGACGTGCGGTTGAGGTTAATTAGTCCAGGACACGATATCGGTGCTTTGATGCGATCGCGGCTGATTTTTGAGTCCGCAGAGCCGACAAATCCAGAGCCGGGTTGGTTGGCGGATGAGTTGGCGACGATCGTAAAGCAGGTGGCGAGTTTTGCTCCGGCTCGGTTGGGTGAGGTGGCGGGAATTATCGATCGGATCGATTATGGTTTACTGGGGGTAGATAGTCGTCGGTTTATCGAACATATTCTACAGCTCAAGCAAGAAATTAAGGGGATCTTGGGCTGCGGTGGAGATCTACCCACCCCGCCCTTCGGGCACCCCTCCGAGGAGGGAACTTTTTATTCCAGCTCCTCGGAGGAGGGGATTTTAGTAAATAAGATTCAATTGTTGGGACATGCTCATTTGGATATGGCTTGGTTGTGGGAGGTAAGCGAGACTTGGGAAGCGGCGGAGCGGACGTTTCGATCGAGTCTGAGTTTACAGCAATTATTTCCCGATTTGACTTTTTGTCATTCTACGCCTGCGCTGTATGAGTGGATGGAACTAAACCAACCGGAAATCTTTGCAGGTATTTGTCAGCAGGTGCGGGCTGGTAAGTGGGAAATTGTCGGTGGGATGTGGATCGAACCAGATTTAAACTTAATTTCGGGAGAATCGATCGCGCGGCAGATTATTTACGGACAAGCATACAACCGATCGAGATTTGGCGCGCATACTCAAGTCGCATGGCTCCCGGATACGTTTGGATTTTGCTGGCAATTACCGCAGTTACTCCAGCAAGGTGGTATCGATTACTTTGTGACGCAGAAATTCTTGTGGAACGATACGACACAATTTCCGCATCAATTATTTTGGTGGGAAGCTCCAGATGGGAGCCGGGTAATGAGTTTGATGTCGTCGGCGATTGGCGAGGGCATCGATCCGTTGAAGATGATGGATTATGCCTGTAAGTGGCAAACCGATACGGGCATAAATGAGTCGCTGTATCTATTCGGCATCGGCGATCATGGGGGTGGGCCGACGCGTGATATGTTGGAATTAGCCGATCGATGGTCGCAGTCGGATGTATTTCCCGATCTAGAATTTACGACGGCGGTTAAATATCTGGATAAGTTGGCAAATAGAGCCGACAGTCAACTATTACCAGTGTGGCGAGACGAGTTATATCTAGAATTCCATCGCGGTTGTTTTACCACTCACGCCGAGCAAAAGCGATCGAATCGGCTCTGTGAGGATTTATTATATCAGGCCGAACTCTGGTCGTCGATCGCCTGTATCGTCAGTCAGCAAGATTATCCCGCAGATCTCAAACTGCAAATCGAGACAGCCTGGAAGCAAACATTATTCAATCAATTTCACGATATCATCCCCGGCCTGTCTCTTATACACATC
>NZ_PVWO01000600.1 GCF_003003845.1 Chamaesiphon polymorphus CCALA 037
GGACTACGATCTTGCTAATAGACTTGTATATGCACCATAACCTTTTTTCCAACTATGGCTGGTAAATTAACAACCCACGTTCTAGACACAGCCCACGGTTGTCCCGCCGCAGGAGTTGAAATAAACCTCTACTCGATCGAATCTCCATCGGACGATCGCACCTTAATTACCCAAGTTTATACCGATCGAGATGGACGCACCGATAAACCTTTGTTAGCCGATGGCGAACTACAAATTGGAGAATACGAGCTAGTTTTCGGCATCGGATCTTATTTTGCGAAAACTCAATCTAACTTATCTAAGCCAGCATTTCTCGATCGCATTCCCATTCGCTTTCAGATTGCCGACATCAACGTACATTACCATATTCCTCTGCTAGTTTCACCGTGGTCTTACAGTACTTATCGAGGCAGTTAATTTAGTGGATAGTGAATAGTGGATAGTGGATAGTGGATAGTTAATATAGACACTTCAGGCTTTATTATTTGTTGAATTAGTTAAAAATATAGCGCAATATTTGTCAAACCTCATGATTTACTCACTTAGCGAAATCAATCGGATGGATCGACCGCAATTTATTCAAGCACTGGGTGAAATTTTTGAACACACACCCACGGTTGCTTCCCAAGGATGGGAGCGACAACCATTTAACTCGATCGAGGAGCTACATCAACAGATGATAGCGGTAGTTATGAGTTTCGATCGCGAGCAAAAATTGGCTCTGGTGCGCGCTCATCCAGATTTGGGCAGTAGAGTTAAAATGGCACCAGCTTCAGTTCAAGAGCAAGCGGGGGTAGGTCTAGATCGATTGAGTTCGATCGAATATACCCAATTTCAACACCTCAATCAAGCTTACCAAACTAAATTTGATTTTCCCTTTATTGTCGCAGTTAAAAATCATACCAAGCAGAGCATTTTAGCAGCTTTCGATCGTCGATTACAAAACTCAGTCGATGGAGAATTGGCTACCGCGATCGAGGAAATTAGTCAGATCGCACGGTTTCGATTATTAGCAATAATCGATTCCCCTTCTGCTGAGGCAGACGTTGTGCCTATGGCAGGCTTCGCCAACGCGAACGGGGACGCTACGCGAACGAGTTGAAACTTACATCTCATAACCCATTATTATCGTTCGCGGTTTAGAAGCCATTGTTAGAGATTTAAATGTTTCCAATTCAGATTTTAAATATCTGCTTTTAACAAGGATCACTTATTGCTTATTACTTATTACTTATTACTTATTACTTATTACTTATTCGATTTTATGACAATTACATCATCACCGATTTTGAGTGAATTAAAAATCGATGCCGCTAGACTCGATCGTAGCCTGTTTGAATTGGCAGAAATTGGCAAGTTACCCCAAGGTGGTATCAGCCGAGTGGCTTTTACACCTGAAGACTTATGCGCGCGTCAACTGGTACAAACTTGGATGCTTACAGCGGGAATGACCGTGAGGACGGATGCGGCTGGTAATATTATCGGTCGCTATGAAGGTCTAAATCCCGATGCAGGGGCGATCGCGACTGGTTCGCATATCGATACCGTCCCGACTGGTGGGCGTTATGATGGCTGTTTGGGAGTGCTGGCGGGAATTGAAGTAGTGCGCGTCTTGCACGAGCGATCGATCCGACTGTACCACCCGATCGAAGTAATTGTCTTTACCGATGAAGAACGCTCTGTAATCGGCTCGAAGGGGATGGCGGGAGAAGTCCGAGAAGATGCGATTTATTATGCCCGTCTAGATGGTACGCCGATTCAGGAATGTCTCGATCGCATTGGCGGCGATTGGTCGCAAATTGCCACCGCCAAACGCAAATCGGGAGAGATAGTAGCGTTTGTAGAATTGCACGTCGAGCAAGGTGGTGTCTTGGAACATCTAGATAAACCGATTGGCATTGTGACTGGAGTTGTCGGACAATACCGATTTGCCGTTAACGTTATCGGACGTGCTAATCATGCTGGCACCACACCGATGAATATGCGGAAAGATGCGCTAGTTGCTGCTTCCGAAATCGTGCTAGCTGTAAATAAAATTGCCAGATCGATCGACGGCGACCAAGTTGCCACTGTTGGCTATCTCAATGTATCTCCCAACGCCACTAATACGGTGCCTGGAATGGTCGATTTGCGAATCGACATGCGAGATCTATCTGAAGAACGTTTGCAACTGCTGACGGCGAAACTCAAAGCCGAAATTAACGCCATTGCCAGAACGACAGAGACGGCAATTTCCATTCAGCAAACACTCCACATTCGCCCGACATTAGCAGATCCTCAAATTATGAAATCGATTGAGGGCGTTTGTCAGAACATGGGTTTAGCGTATACACATATGCCCAGCCGCGCGGGACATGATGCTCAGGAAATCGGTCGGTTTACAGCTATGGGGATGATTTTTGTACCCAGTCGCGCGGGAGTCAGTCATTCAGCAGATGAATATACGTCTTTTGAAGAATGCGATCGCGGAGCTAGTGTTTTATTACATACTTTTCTCCAACTCGACAATTTTGATGTGAAAAGTTGCTAATCAAGACACGATCGATCTCGATCCCAGTTCTCAATCGATCGCACTCCAAGCTCGAATCTGTTTGCTGCTGCGAATGCCAGCCGTTCCGAGCAAATCCGACCAGGTAGCGGCTAGCTGTCGATCTTTGGTTTTGGAGAGACGATCGCCGAGCTGTCCGAGCGCATCGTACCAAATGCCATTTTCGGCGAGAATTTGGGCTATTTCTAAGGGCGATTTGGCGGTAGCAAGCTGAGTGGGTGCGGTAATGCGCTGAATTTGGCCGCCGACGAGTAACGGACGATCGACTCCCTCCTGGCGATCGCAGTAGATCGCGACTTCCCACCGATAGGGGCGATCGATTTCTAGCGATGTCGCAGGCGGAAATGAGACCCCGAACGCACCAGGGGCGATCTTGGTTTTGGTGGTGAATGACTGTTTGGCGATCGGTTCGCCATTGAGCGATCGCACCGCCATCTCGATTTCTAAACCTTTAGCCAATCCTTGCGGTACATGGAGCCACACCCTGGGGCGATTGACGATCGTTTGTCCCCAAGCGATCTGCCTAGAGGTGGGGACTAGAGCGACAATGCCCCGATAGGGCTGACAACCACGCGTCCCGCCACCTTGAGCGCGATTTCCCGGAATGCCGAGCGAACTGGGG
>NZ_PVWO01000117.1 GCF_003003845.1 Chamaesiphon polymorphus CCALA 037
GGTTGGGGGGGTAAAGATTTTCGCCGCAGTCAATTCACCTCCAAGTGTCTAAGACCTCACACCACCCCAAAAGCTAAATAGTTATGACCACAGAATTTCGTCCGACTGCCGAACAAATTCCCGCCCAAACGCTGCCCTATCCTGCCAGCCAGGAAGACATGATTCCCCAACCAGATAGCGACCTGTCCAATTACAGTCCTGCTGGTAAGCTGCACGGTAAAGTAGCTCTGATTACTGGTGGCGATTCGGGCATCGGTCGAGCTGTCGCGATCGCTTATGCAATGGAAGGTGCTAATGTAGCAATCGTGTATAACGAAAATGACAAAGATGCTAACATTGCTAAAGCACTAGTTGAAGAAACAGGTCAACATTGCCTGACAATTAAGGCTGATGTCCGCGATTCGGAAGAGTGCAAACAAGCGGTTACCCAAACCGTCGAGAGATTCGGACAATTAAATATTCTCGTTAACAATGCGGGCTACCAAAAGGTACAGTTCGAGATTGAGGAAATCTCAGACGAACAGTTTCGCCGCACGATGGAAACCAATATGTTTGGGTACTTCTATATGCTTAAAGCTGCCTTACCACACCTCAAAGCAGGCGATACTGTCATCAATACCAGCAGTATTCTCGGCTTAATTGGCAAAGAGTTTTTGGTCGATTATTCCGCTAGTAAAGGAGCCATTAACGCCTTTACTAAAGCCACCGCTCAAAACCTCGCCAAACGTAAAATTCGGGTTAATGCCGTCGCTCCTGGCCCCGTCTGGACGCCGGGAATTCCGGGGACGATGACCGCAGAGCAAGTAGACAATTTCGATAAGGATAATGCGATGGAACGCGCCGCGCAACCGGAAGAACTCGCCCCCACATATGTCTACTTTGCCTCTGAAGACAGCAGTTTTGTAACTGGAGCGATCCTCGAAGTTACAGGCGGCCAAGTCTCTAGTACGTGAGGATGGTAATGTCCATTAATCAGGTCAAATCGATCGCGATGACGGTGGCGGATATGGATCGATCGATCGAATTCTATACCACCGTCTTAGCATTTACAAAGATCGCCGATCGTCAAGTTATCGGCGTCGAAGCTGTCGATGAATCATGCCTATCAGCAGATCGAGTGCCACAAGCCACCAAAATTCAACTGCGAGTAGTCGAGCTGCAACTCGGTAATGAAACGATCGAACTGACCGAATTTCTCACCCTCAAAGGAAGACCGATTCCCTCCGATTCGCGCAGTCACGATCGCTGGTTCCAGCATATCGCGATCGTCGTCTCAGACATGGATCGCGCTTACCAACATTTGCAACAGCATCGAGTTAGCCAAACATCTCCCAACCCACAAACCCTACCCGCTTGGAACGCTATCGCTGGGGGTATACAAGCGATGTATTTTCGAGATCCTGACGGTCGCGATCTCGAACTGATTCACTTTCCTCCAGGCAAAGGCGATCCCAAATGGCAACAGCCAACCGATGCCCTCTTTTTAGGCATCGATCATACCGCGATCGTGGTAGCAGATACGTCGGCTAGTCGCGCCTTCTACTGCGATTTGTTAGGGATGAAACTGCAACAGGAAAGTGAGAATTTTGGCGTCGAGCAAGAACTGCTCAGTGGCGTTGCCAATGCCAAAGTGCGAATTAGTAGTTTGGCAGCCCCTACGGGCTTGGGCATCGAGCTATTAGAATATCTAGAGCCGATAGATGGTCGTCCGATGCCTCCCGATACGGAGTCCAACGATCTTTGGTACTGCGAAACCACGCTGGTTGTTGCCGATACCATGGATACCGTCGATCGACTCAATACTGCTAACTTTCCCCTGGCGTGCGCTGAGGTCACACCATCGGATACATCGGCTTTAGAATTCGACCGAGACTTCCTGATTTTAGACCCCGATGGCCACACAATTCGGCTAGTCGATCGCTAAAAAAAAGCAACTGTAAATCACTACCAAAATAGCGTGAAAACCGCTTGATATAATCATCACAGGCTATTCGATCGACTCTATAATAGATGTATAGAGATAGAAAAGGATAAGCCGAGCGTGAAGATTCAACCCTCTGTACTAGTTCACCTGGGATTTGGTAAATACGTTCGATCGGACAACGTGGTCGCACTGATTCCCCTAGAGCAGGAACGCGGCCCCGGACGGCGCACGATCGTGTATCTCCAAGGCCAAGAAGAACCGATTGTGGTGTCTCGATCGGAAGATACGATCGTCCGCGACTTAGTACAAGAGCCGCATGAAGTTACCCAATCCCGTCAGCAACAAGAAATCTTGCGGGACTTATTGCAAAACCTCGATGGCGTCAATGCCACCGTCCGCCGCATCAGTCGCGACGAAGGCGGTCTCGATCTCGATCGATTAGAGGATCGGATTAGCAAGGTACTCGAAAATTAGGTTAGCATGATGCGCTGAAGTTCGGTCTCGATCGAACTCCATCCCTACCCCACTTCGTTGAGGGTAGAGACTTACGTTGATTTCGTTAAAAACAAGGGATGGGGAATTACAACCTAACTCCCCATCCCCTATTCCCTATTTTTTACTCCCTACTGTTCTCTACATTGTAGGTGGTAGTTCTGAAGTACAATGAGCGCACTTAGTTGCCGCGATCGGAATTGTCGATAGGCAATACGGACATTCCTTCGTATCTGCCGCGTCTAATTTTTCTTCTTTTCTCTTGAATTTTGCCATCCCTCTAACCATTAAGAAGATGACAAACGAGATGACTATGAAGGTAATAATGTTAGAGATAAACAATCCCAACTTAGCCGCACCAACTACCCAGCTTTCCAAATCCTTTGCACCAGAGGCTTTGATCGTTGGTTCGAGAATTGCTGGCGTAATCACATCTTTGATCAGGGAGTCAATTACTTTGCCAAAGGCTCCACCCATGATTACGGCGACTGCCAGGTCAAAAATATTACCTTTAATGACAAAATCTTGAAAGTCTTTGATAAACCCTGTGGCCGCGTTTCTAGAAGATCTGATGGTCATAATTTTTAGTTTTTTCCTAGTTCGATATTAATAAATAGTGGATCGAAAGTATGACACATTATATCGCAATTGGTCTGTAAATCGATTAATATTCAAAACTTAACGTTACAAATATTACTAGCTATCCTAAGTACGATAGTAAGTTGGAATTACCAAATTATTGTATAGCAATACTTCGATCCAATCGTTTTACAAACCGAAACTCAGCTAGCGATAATATACACGCAAACAGATCGATTTACGCTCAGTTGAGACTACTCATAATTCGCACTAACAAGATAAAAATTATTCCCACCGCAAAAGATAATATCCACAACCATCTAGAAAATTTGGTCGCGATCGCCAGCCGATCTTTGTGGAGAGATTGAAGATTGTTGCATAGCAAAATTAGCTCGTCTTGGCGCAGATTAAAATTATCTAACTGGAGTGCAATCTGCTGTTGGGTATCGTGCTTGACTGATTCGATCTCAGACTGGAGTGCGGAGATGGAGTATCGATCGTCTTCAATTTGTTTGCTAATATCTGCAAATTGCGATCGCACGCTCTCGGCTTTTTCGATCGTTTGGACGGTTAATTCGTAGAACTGTTGTTGCTCTTGACTGACAGATTGCGATAGTCGGGAAAATCTGCGTTCGACTTCAGTCAGCCGTAATTCCAGAGCTTGAGATGTTTCGACAATGCGGCTGTGAATATTGGTAATTTGAGCATCGAGAGCGTGTAAATTGTGCAGCTTGGTACTCAGTTCGACACTCATTCCGGCGATTTTGAGTCGATCTGTGGCGATCGTTTGAGATAAGCTCTCAATTGACTGGTGATATTGACTAAATTTGTCCTCTGAGTCGCTACTGGTTGCGGCTACTTGCTGTTGAATTGCCAGCAAAGAATCATAAAAAGCCTGTTGTCCGATCGTCACTCGTTCGTGGGCAACTACTAAGGCATAGCGAGTGGTTTCGAGTTGCGCCAACATCGATCGAATCTCTTCGTAGCTGCCAAATTTGTCGAGATTAGTGACGATTTCCGTGCGAATTTGCTCTAATGAGCCGAGCATTTGCTGGACTTTTTCGACTCGCTCGTAGCTGTGCTGTGCTAATTGTTGGGTGCTAAATTTAATTTGCTGGGCTTGACGGACATTGGCATCGACTCGATCGACTTGAACTTGATTGCGCTGATGTAAAATTTCTAATTGGGTACAGGCGGCGTTGAGTTGCGCGCGGGTGGTATTTAGCTCTTGCAGCAACTGCTGAGTATGCGTAACGGGTGCAGTAGTAAGGATACTGGAGAGGATCCCATCGATCGAGTTATCCTCAGCGGCTAGATCGATATTTGGCGGGTGTGGAGTTGCCAGTTGCAATGCGATTAATAGGGCATCGAGTTCGGTTTCGAGATCCATTTCGCCCGTTTTCAGCGCGCTTTGCTCGATCGGACTACGACCGGGATCCGGTCGCTCCTGAGATAATGAGAGTGCAGCGTTGGAGATTTCTTCAGCCGAGCTATCTGACAACAGTAATGTATCTGGATCGGTAACAGTATGCTCCCACACCCGATCGGGCCGATCGGCGACGACAGGATCTGCGAGTGGTTCTAGATGAGAATCGAGCGATGGGGAGATTCGATCGTCGAGATCGAATATATTGCCAATGTCCTGTGCGTCGGTTGGCAACATCGATGTCACTGGGGTCGAACAATGCGCGTCGATCTGCTCGAACCCAGATACGCCGTCAATATCAGAAGCTGAATTCATTTGGGTACATACCTCCTAAAATTGCCTAGCAACATCATGTGCCATCTAAATTTGGTATGCCACAAATCCGTTAAATCGCTAAATATTATAACTGTCGATTTCGGGATTCTAAATAGACTTTATGCTGAATATTGGTACTCGATCGCTACCCGATCGAGCGTGAGAATCGCTGTGAGATCGTGTGTGACCGCTCCCGCGAACCATTATAATGAAGGGCGATAATCAAAATTATTTAAGATAGGTAATCATCGTGGCTGCTACTGTCCAATCGCCCACTACAGCGCGTCGAGTTGTATTTCCATTTACTGCTATTGTGGGGCAGGAGGAAATGAAATTAGCTCTGTTATTGAATGTCATCGACCCTTTTATCGGTGGGGTGATGATTATGGGCGATCGAGGTACGGGAAAATCTACCACGATTCGGGCACTAGCAGACCTACTCCCAGAGATTGATGTAGTCGCTGGCGATCCTTTCAATAGCCATCCGATCGATCCCGATCTGATGAGTGAAGAACTACGTCAGGAATTTTTGACGACACATGCAACTTTCCCCGTCGCGACCAAAAAAGTCCCGATGGTAGATTTACCTCTCGGTGCGACCGAAGATCGCGTTTGTGGCACGATCGATATCGAAAAAGCTCTCTCCGAAGGCGTCAAAGCGTTTGAACCCGGATTGTTAGCCAAAGCCAATCGGGGCATCTTATATGTAGATGAAGTCAACCTCCTCGACGATCACCTCGTCGATGTCTTACTCGACTCGGCAGCCAGTGGCTGGAATACCGTCGAACGCGAAGGGATCTCCATCCGTCACCCCGCCCGATTTGTCCTCGTCGGTTCGGGAAATCCTGAAGAAGGCGAACTCCGTCCCCAACTCCTCGACAGATTTGGGATGCACGCCGAAATTCGCACTGTCAAAGAGCCAGCACTCCGCGTTCAAATCGTCGAACAACGATCGGACTTCGATCTCAATCCGCACAAATTTACCGCCGAATATCAAGCCGAACAAGTCCTGCTCCAACAGCGGATCGTCGATGCCCAAACCAGACTCGCCAGTGTCACCCTCGACTACGATCTGCGCGTCAAAATCTCCCAGGTGTGCTCTGAATGCGACGTAGACGGACTCCGAGGCGATATCGTCACCAACCGCGCGGCCAAAGCTTTAGCCGCCTTTGAAGGGCGTACGGAGGTCACTCTCGACGATATTCGCCGGATCGTCGCACTCTGTTTGCGCCACCGACTGCGCAAAGATCCATTAGAATCGATCGATTCTGGCTACAAGGTTAATAAAGTCTTTGCCGAAGTATTCGGGGTCGAGTTGGCAGAAAAATAATTTGTCTGCCTACCTCAATCCCCCGATACATTAAAAAATCCGGCGGCTATTTTTAGCAGCCGGATTAATTTTTCTGGCCATTTACTTACTTAGAGAAGCGATCTAATTTAACAGTTTTTTTGCTGAGTTTGCGCTTGAGTAAGACGACAGAACCAAAGGCAAATGCTGTGCCCACCAAGTCAGAAGGTTCGGGTACTGCCGTAGTAGCAGCAGGGTTGGAGGTAAGGACGATATTGTCGAGAACGATACCACGAACTCCTGAATTGGTCGATGCAAATCTCAGAGTACCATTTGTAGGATTAGAGATAGTCTGGCTAAATGCAGTGAAAGAGCTGCCTACAGGATCGTTCAACGTCGCTAATAGAGTGCTTCCGAGAAAGACCTGAGCAGAAGTAGGAACTGTGACAAGTTCAGTATTTCGACCAAAATCAAATGTTAAGGTAGCTGACTCACCAGGAAGGAAAGTAAAACTATTTACAGAGGCAATCGTACCTGAAGTAGTACCATTTAAATCGAGGTAATTGCCATTTGGTGGGCTGGGGTAAATATCGATACCAGTTCCTTGTCCGATAATATCAACGTTACCAGCGGTTACATTGAAAGATGAATTAAGAGAACCAGTTATTTCCTCTGTAAATGGAGCACCAGAACCAAAATTTTCAGATAATAGGATAGTAGCTGCTTGGGCGCGATCGAATCCACCCAAAGATAATGCTAAGGTCGAGAGTCCACCGACAGCGACGCCGCTGAGGATAGAACGGGTTGTCATTTGCATAGTAGTCTGCCTGTAAATACCTAAGAAACTAGCTGTGTACTAGGAAAAGGAGGGCTGAAGCAAATTCACAACAATCTGTCGTTACTACTTCATGACAACAATTTACGATGCACTAAGCCATATGTCAAGAATATTTTGCTACCACCTACTAGCATTATGTACGAGTTAGTTACATTTTCCGCACTACAGGATCGCGATAGAATGGTCGTTTGAGCGAAATTCATTATGATGAAATATTCGCTACAATCTCGTCTGAGAGAGATTTATGATTAGATCGACAGCTAGTTCCAAAATATCTTTAAAATCGAGCTAGCCCGATTACTAATAATTTCAGCTCATACATAGATTCAAGTGTGTTTTTTATTACTGGCTTCCAGGTATTGGCTGTATAGGTAGCATCAAGATCGGAGCTGGGAAGTATTATCGATAATTGGCTGACAACGATCGAGTCGATAGTGATATCCATCAACTCCTTAGTGGTAGCTTTTGTCGATCGTCCAAATGGCGACACGAGATTGCCCGACAATATAATGGAGATCGCGACCCAACCGATCCTAAACGAGAGTGAGGTCTGCTGGAGAGATAAATACACCATCTGGCGAGACAGCTAACATCGCAGCGATAAAGCTAGCATCGCTCGGGCATTTTTATCGTCTACTGGTGGTGACAGACCGAGGTTACAATGCCTAAATGTCAAATAGCGTCCATAATAATAGCCACAACCATGGTTGTGGCTATTGTCTACCCTCGATTCTAACTGGCAACAGCTCAAACTAACTTATCAATTAAGCCAGTAATCGATTTTTGAATCTTTTGTTTGCGTTCCCAACTTTGAAAGGCACGAGTATAAGCCTCGCCCTGACGCTGGTAAAACAATTTCCACGCGTCCAAACCGACGCCCATACCCCAAAAAATTAGCACGTACAAAGACCAGGGTACGCCGAAGCCAGTCAAAAAGTTTAAGGCAACCAAGCAAACATTGGTAATTGCATATTTGCCGAATTTATCTTGTAACTTCGATCGACGGTAAATCTCGAATTCTTGGTATTTATCGTTCGTCTGTTGTTGCGTCAGCCACTTATTTTCCGCCAGCTTGAGCGTCCCCGGTGCGATCCGCAATTCCTCGGCAATTTCTAACAACTGTGCGTATGATAGCTCCGTGTCCGCGTGTGGATGCTGTGCCAGCGCAATGTTCAAGATTTGTTGGACATCTTCCTGGCTATAGGAGCGAGTTAAGGATTGTTCTGAAGAGTTCATATCCGATCGTTGGCTTGGCTTCTATTTAAGAGAGTCGAACTAATGATAAAGACAGGGACTAATGCCCATACTTTAATTATGACATCGATCGCTGGCTGAGGTAGGGATCGATCGCTACCCCAATCGCCGTACTTGACAGTAGTTTCAGAGCTGGCGTCAGCAGACAAAGGCAGAGGGCAGAGGGCAGAAGGAAGACTTAACTACTATCCACTATCCACTATCCACTATTAAACAGAGTCCCGCTAGCAGATGCGAGTACTTTACCCCACAATTTTCCACCAGCCCAAACTCGGCCCGATCGCGCGCACCATCAACCAGGCAAATACCAATAGTCCGATCCCAATCCAAGCTCCCATCGTACTCACGCGCACAAATTCCGCCGATTGAGCGGTCGTCAGCGGCAACCAAGATACAATTCGCCGTGCATCAGGTTGTCCTTGCTCTTTGCGCCGTTTTGCATCGCCCATAATATCTACTCAACTATGACTCTACTTAATAGAATCTAGGTATTATTTATAGTTGATGTCAACCGCGTGCAACTAATTTTAATCAACTCGTCTAGTAATCGATCCCTCGATCTAGCAACGCCAGTTAGAATTACTTGCCGAGCGCGCACCGTTCGTGCTATATTGATTAAGGCTAATTTGCGGCTAGACCGCAACACTATATTAATTTAAGTATTTGAGGTTCGGTCGCGACTAAAAAATTGCGTTAACCAAAATTCAATAGCCAACCACAGACAGCAGGAGCGCATAGCTTAATTTCCCTGCCGAGGTTAACGCAAACAGCAGTAGCGATCGCCACTAAAGATTAGTGGCCGATCGCCAGCGACTGAATGAAGACCTCGGCACCTAGTGTCGGGGTTAGTTTTATGCCTGCTGTACCGTTCGCGCCCAAAACTCGATCGCCCAAGAGGTAAGCACCATTATGGGGAGAACCCTAGTAAACAAACAAGCGATCGTCGCAACGCTCAAACAAGAATTGAGCGAAGCTACCATGGTCGCGGTGATTAACTACCAAGGTCTAACCGTGGCAGAAATCACCGATCTGCGCCGTCGGATTCGCCCCAAAGGCGGACTCTGTACGGTTACCAAAAATACCTTGATGGGTAAAGCGATCGAAGGCGATGCCAACTGGCAAGCACTAGAACCCTTACTCCAAGGTTCTTCGGCATTCTTATTGCTCAAAGATGACATTGGTGGCTCGATCAAGGCTTACCATGAATTCCAAAAAGCCAGCAAGAAAACCGAACTCCATGGTGGAGTCATGGAAGGTAAAATCCTCACCGGAGCTGATGTCAAAGCCATCGGCGATTTACCCTCCAAAGAACAACTCATGGCTCAAGTTGCTGGTGCTCTCAACTCCGTCACCGCGAAAATCGCGATCGGCGTCAAAGAAATCCCTGCTTCGATCGCCCGGAGCTTGCAAGCTCACGTTGACAAAGAATAAAGCGCGAAGCCGCTATCTTTCGTCAATATTGTCACCCATATACAGGAATTAACACATGTCTGCTGCAACCGATACAATTTTAGAACAGTTAAAAAGCCTCAGCTTGCTCGAAGCGGCTGAATTAGTCAAACAAATCGAAGAAGCTTTTGGCGTCAGTGCTGCTGCACCCATCAGCGTTGCTGCTGTTGGTGGCCCTGCTGCTCCTGTAGAAGCTGTTGAAGAGAAAACTGACTTCAACGTCGTCCTCGAAGGCTTAGCTGACGAAAGCAAGAAAATCTCCGTCCTCAAAGTCGTCCGTGCGATCACTGGCTTAGGCTTGAAAGAAGCTAAAGACTTGGTTGAATCCACTCCTAAAGACGTTCTCACTGGCGTACCTAAAGCCGCTGCTGATGATGCTAAGAAACAGCTTGAAGAAGCTGGCGGTAAAGTCGCTCTCAAATAGGTAGCTATTCGCGATCGATAACAAAGGGTTACACTCTTTGCACCCTATAATTCACCACGAGGCAACGATCTATTGCCCCGTGGTGAATTTTTGTTTTGACCCAAAATCTAGCTGCGGCGATCGCCTAGATCTCCAAAAGTCGATCGCGGCTCGATTCTGGTAAGATTTTAAGATATCATTGTGTCACAATTATCCACTCCAGATAGTAGCTAATACAGATCGAGAAACCTAGATTGGGTATTAGCGGGCATCAAATTTCTAGCCGTTCTAATTATTGTAAATATTCATACATCGTAATTTATAAGTCTTGCCGCAACTCGATCGAACGGAGTCGATCGACATTCGTAAAGATGAAGTAACAGTTTAGGCTCTTTACCGTTCGATCGGATCCCCAACTTAACTCAAAGCCGCTATAATTTTCGGTTAATATATGCACTCAGCCACGCGACTGGATGACCTCAAAATTTTAGAGTGTTTCCTCCAAAACTCTCTTCACGCTCACATTGGGCGGATTATCCCATTCCGGGTGCAGTGCCTATATAAAGATGATACGCTCTGGGTACTCGCCCAACATCCAGCAGATGTGGTCATCGATATTCCCGATACCTTTAGCGTGCTGGAACGCGCCTTGCAAGCAGAAGAACCCAAAACACCCCTATCCGTCAAATTATATCTGCGAGCGGAAGGCAATCAACGTCCCTACAGTCAACAAGGCTTTACAGTTTATCCTCTAGTCAAAAAAACCGTACCGGGAGAAGCCGCCCCCGAAATGACTGGTACGGGCGAAGACCGCAATTCCTTTGGCCACGAACGCGATCGAGGGCTGTACCCACACAGCGATCTTTCACCGGGCAAACCTCTTGACATCTCAGATAATCGCATGGAAAATTCAGAACACATCCCATCTACCGTTCCCGAAGTCGTCTCTGACGATAACGCTCTAGTCGTACCAGGCGCTCGCCAGCCGCGAGCGAGTCGGATCGTTAAAATCGATACCGATAAGTTTGTCGCCAATATCGAGCACTCCTTTGGAGCTACCACAGACGCTGATTATCAGACTGTCTACCCAGCTTCCAAACGTCGCGGCAAATTAGTACCGATCCTCGGCGGTTTGGGGCTACTGGCGATCGGCTCGGGGGCGGCTTATATGGGTACGCGTCCTTGTGTATTATCTGTCTGTACCGCGCTCAATACCGCCACCCAGCTTAAGCAGTCATCGCTAGCCACGATTAAAAATCCCGCAGTCACTGGACAAGAAGTATTAACTGCTCAAAAGCAATTACGTCAAAGTGTGGTGTTGCTAGAGTCCATTCCCATGTGGTCTGGCAATTATAGTACCGCTCAAACATCACTCCAGCAGACAACTCCCCTCGTCGCCGATCTCGATACCACTGTAGAGGGGATGAATAAAGCCTTCCAAGCGGCAAATCTCGTCAAGACACAACCGATTCCGTTGGCAACATGGCAACAGAGCAAGCAACTGTGGACGCAATCGATCTCCAGTCTCGGTAGAGTTTCACCCAATAGCCAAATCTACCCCCTCACCCGCCAAAAACTCACCGATTATCAAAGCCGACTGGCAGATATCGATCGCCGGATCGAAGCCGAAACATCTGCCGATCGCAATCTTAAATCCGCTACAGAGGGCATCAAAGCTGCAAAACAAGCTCAAGCATCTGCGGTATCTTTAGCCCAATGGCGCAGCGTCAAAACGCTCTGGGACAATGCCAACTCGCAACTGACGAGCATTCCCCCAACGACTACCGTTTATCCTCAAGCGCAAGAAATCATCAAGGCTTATCAATCCCAGTTTACAACCGCTCAAGATAAAGTCATCGAAGAAGAAAAAGCCGCTCAAAACTACAACAAAGCCATCAAATTCGCTCAAGCAGCAAAACTATCTCAAAAAAACAACAAATTGGCGCAATCGGCGTCCGAGTGGAGTCAGTCAGTCGCAGCAATTCAGAGCATTCCGCAAACTAGTTCTGCGTACACTCAAGCCCAACCCTTAATCTACGAATACACCAAAAGTTTTCAGCAGGTACAGAGTCAAGTCAAGGCGATCGAATCGCGCGAACTAGCCAACAAAGATCTCCAAAAAACTTGTACGGGCGAACCGCAAATCTGTTCGTTTACAGTTAGTAATAAAGCGATCGTGGTGCGGTTGACGCCGCTCTATACCCAAACCTTGATGCAGACAGCAGCAGCAGCCACCAGCCAGGGTGATGGTAACGCCAAAGTCGGTATTCTCAAACACGTCCAAACACTCGGTAATGCCCTCCAAGCGATCGGTGACAATGCCAAGCTGCCGATCGAAATCTACGGTGCTGACGGTAAGCAAATTCAAAGCTATAAGCCGTAATTCGATAATTCGATCGCCGCGCTCTACATCCCCGACTTCTCCAAGAAGTCGGGGATGTGTCTTCTAGATTGTCAAAGGATTGGGTGAAAATCTATTTTTTATCGATTAATTGATTAGCGATCGCACACCATTCTTGACGCAAGTTACGCTCGGTAACTGTATCCGTAGTTAAAGGTTTATTTACGCGATCGGGATATTTTTGATAAAACAATTTATCCACATCTGCTGCAACGATTTTAGCTTTACTCATCCGAGTAGGTAGATCCAGACATTTATTTTCAGGACTGATTGCAGTTGTCGGAGCCGGACTAACACTCGGCTCGATTTGGGGTTGGCTTGTCGCGAGTGGTTGTGGTTTGCTAAATCCGGCAATTATGCTCTTGGCTACATTAAATAAGCCAGATAAAATTAAGGCAATAATAAATAAACCACTTACCACGATCGCTGTACGTTTGAGCGGCAATCGCAATCCTGCCCACAATCCTGGCTGAGATTCGACTTCACCACTACCAGATGATGACGAGAGTGGTGAGCTACCGCCCATCCTAACCGTTTGTGGTGTTTCGATCGGTGTCTGATTCAGATTTGGCGGCTGAGACTGGTGCAAGGATTGGGTTTCTTTAGGTTCCATATTGACTACAGGATCTGAGAATTGTAATCGCTACTTTCTATTATAGAGAAATGTCATGAAAAGCTTTGGCTAAAGCTGCTTGCAAATCGCGCGCCGCAATTATCGGCGTTGCTGGATTTAAGGTATGATTCTCAGTTTTTACAGCAAAATTATTCCTCTTCATCTCTTTCATACCTCAATCC
>NZ_PVWO01000601.1 GCF_003003845.1 Chamaesiphon polymorphus CCALA 037
AGCTTTCAATTAGGATTATAACTGCCACTTATCCTTTTTGGCGATCGGTAGTACAAACAGTCACCTTAACAGGGGTATGTCTAGACCTTAACCGAACCGTATTGCGAAACCACCGTATTGTTGCTCGAAGCGGGCAACCCAGATACGAAACCAGAGATTCAAATTCCGGCACAATGTATCGGCTTGCTGGGTTCTGAAGTGGACTGGAGCTATTTCTCCGAACCAGAACCAGGTCTAAATAACCGCAAGATGTTTTGTTCGCGTGGCAAAGTCTTAGGTGGCAGCAGTTCGATTAATTTCATGATGTATGTCCGAGGCAACCCTCACGATTACGATCGGTGGCAAGAATTGGGCAATCCTGGCTGGAGTTATCAAGATATGTTGCCCTATTTCAAGAAATCCGAGCAACAACAACGCGGAGCCGACGCATACCACGGAGTTGATGGAGAGTTGAGCGTCACCGATATCATCTCCCCTGCGATAGTATCCCAGCGGTTTGTAGATGTCTGTGTATCGATGGGATACGATCGTAATCCCGATTTCAACGGTACACAGCAGGTAGGAGTGGGGTTCTATCAATTAACTGTCAAAGATGGCAAACGACACAGTACGGCAGCGGCTTTCTTGGTACCCATTCGCCAGCGTCCCAATTTGACAATAACGACAGGCGCGTTGGTGACTCGGTTGTTGTTTGAGGGCAACCGTGCCGTTGGAGTGGAATATTTGCACGAGGGCGTGCTGCATCAAGTTCGAGTTAACAAAGAAGTGATTTTAAGTGCGGGTGCATTTGATTCGCCCAAACTGCTCCTTCTGTCAGGAATTGGGGATGCAGAATACCTGCGTTCGATGGGGATTGCTGTCGTGGCTAATTTACCAGGTGTCGGTCAAAATCTCCAAGATCATCTGTTGGTTTCGGTAGTGCGCGCCAGTACTCAAGATAGTCACCCAGCGATGACGAGTAATGGGATTGAAGCCGGATTATTCGCACACAGTGAGGGAAATCGCGATCTGGCACCAGACTTACAGTTCTTCGGTGGCCCCATTCAGTTCGCGCCCCCTGGCTAGCGATGAAGCGATCGAAACCTATGTCCGCGATGGTTGCAGCACCGTCTGGCATCCCGTCGGCAGTTGCAAGATGGGCACCGACTCAATGGCAGTTGTAGACCCCGAATTGCGGGTACGTGGAATTGAGGGATTGCGGGTCGTGGATGCCTCGATTATGCCAACAATTACGACCGGAAATACCAATGCACCTACAATCGCGATCGGCGAAAAAGCCGCCGATTTAATTAAAGCTAGCAGCACTCGCTCGACTTTGCTTGCTACGTCCACCGTTTAAAATCCAGCACACTCGGTTATTCGATCGATAGCGATCGAATGCCCTTCAAAACTTGGGATCTAAAAATGAAACTCATCTCTGTCAATGTCGGACTGCCGCGTGAAGTGAACTGGAAAGGGAGAACGGTTAGCACTGGAATTTTCAAACAGCCAATCAGCGATCGAGTGATGGTGCGATCGCTCAATTTAGACGGCGACGGACAAGCCGATCTCACCGTTCATGGGGGATTGGACAAAGCGGTCTACGTTTATCCGTTCGAGCATTACGATTACTGGCGAGGTGAATTGCCTCAAACAGAGCTGCCGCTAGGCATCTTTGGCGAAAATTTCACTACCACTGGACTCACAGAAGCAGACGTGAATATTGGCGATCGATTTAGAATCGGCACTGTCAAATTGATGGTGACACAACCGCGTCTGCCCTGCTACAAACTGGGGATTCGGTTTGGACGACCGGATATGGTCAAACGCTTTATGGCTAGTGGGCGCACCGGATTTTACTTCCGCGTGTTGCAAGAGGGCGAAGTCGGAGTGGGAGACACTTTAGAGCTAGTCAGCCGAGACGAAAACGAGATCGCGGTTGCCGATATTACTCAACTGTATACCCACGATCGGGCCGATCCAGCGTTACTCGATCGTGCTGCTCGACTTGTCGCATTACCAGAAAGCTGGCGCGACTACTTCCATCAACAGAGCCATCGTTAGGCTGTAAACAGTTAACAGTTGACAGTTGACAGTTGACAGCGATTTAAACCCCGCCCTAAAAACAATCCGCCTAGAGAAGCGGGGGCTTTAAACCCTCGATCTTTTGTAAAACCACTGTAAACTCATCAGGAGTAATTTCATGACTACATTTCGTACCGTTTCGATCGATGGTTTAGATATCTTTTACCGTGAAGCTGGCTCCCGCGATAATCCAACGATTCTGTTATTGCACGGCTTCCCGACATCCTCTCACATGTTCCGTAATTTAATTCCCGCGCTTGCCGATCGCTTCCATCTGGTTGCCCCCGATTATCCTGGCTACGGCAACAGTTCGATGCCTACAGCGAACGAGTTTGACTACACGTTCGATCGCCTAGCTGAGGTCATGGAGAAATTTATTACCGCGATCGATCTCAAGAAATACAGCCTCTATGTGATGGATTATGGTGCGCCTATTGGCTACCGGATTGCAGCTAAATATCCCGAACGAGTGCAATCGTTAATCGTGCAAAACGGCAATGCCTATGAAGAAGGGCTGCTTGAATTTTGGAACCCGATTAAAGCGTACTGGCAAGATCGCTCTCCTGAGAATGCGAACAAGCTCAGACCCTTTTTCACTCTGGAAACGACAAAGTGGCAATACACTAACGGCGTTCGCAATCGCGAAGCAATTAGCCCTGACAACTGGAATATAGACCAACCCTTACTCGATCGCCTTGGCAACAGTGAGATTCAACTTGCGCTGTTTTATAGCTATGGGACGAATCCACCGCTATACCCGCAATGGCAAGAGTATTTCCGAAAATATCAGCCGCCCACGCTGATTGTTTGGGGCAAGAACGATTATATCTTCCCTGCCGAAGGTGCTTATCCCTACCAGCGCGACTTGAAAGATGTTGAGTTCCATTTACTCGATACCGGACACTTTGCCCTGGAAGAAGATGGGGACGCGATCGCCAATTACATCGGGCAATTTCTCACATCACGACTACAACCCATCCCTGTTTGAGGAGTACAATGCTGGGGCAGGTAGATGTAGCGACCCGCAATTATAAATCATCAAACCCGCAATCATCGCAAAATCGAACCCAGATTAACTGCAACTATCCGA
>NZ_PVWO01000602.1 GCF_003003845.1 Chamaesiphon polymorphus CCALA 037
ATAATATTGAGTAATTCCGGTGTGAGTGGTGTCAGATTTGACATTTCTTTAAGTAATAAATCTCGATATTCAACTTTATTATTAAATTGATATTTAATTCGATCGAGAATATATTTCCATCGCTCCATCGATCTGAGTCTCCAGATGTTCCGCAGATGAATTTGAATTGCTTGATACCATGCCGGACGCAGCATTTGTAAATTTGGAGAACTGCAATCGATTAAGCCTAAAAAGTGGACTCGATCGCCGCGTGCAATAAGTTGTTGGGCGATTTCCAATGCAATCTTCCCTCCCAGAGAGTAGCCGAGGAGATAATAAGGCGCGCCTGCGGGCTGAACTGCTGACATTTCTTGGATATATAGCTGCGCCATATCTTCAAGACACTCCAGGGGCGGTTGGCGACCGTCTAAGCCTTGAGATTGAAGACCGTAGATGGTGTAGCGATCGCTCAAACAATTGGCGAGGGGATAGTATTCTAAAATATTACCACCGATGGGATGAATGCAAAATAAGGGCGGTCGATTCTCTTTCAAAGACGCTTTGCGATCGGTCGCCCCCGATCGAATTAGTACTAACGACGACCAGACGGTCGATGGCCGATCTTGACGCAATAGCGCGGCTAGTTTCTCGATCGTCCCTGCTGAAAATAGAGTTGATAAAGATAGCTTGACACCCCAACTTTTCTCGATTTCATTAAATAGGTAAACTGCCAATAAAGAATGCCCGCCCAATTCAAAAAAGTTATCGCCAACGCTCGTTGCTTGCAGCCCTACTTTTTGCCAAATTGTCAGGAGTGCGCGCTCGATCTCATCTTGGGGGAGGACAAAATTATCTGTGTTATCCGCTCTAGTCGATTCCGGTACGGGCAGCGCGCGCAGATCGATTTTGCCATTGGGCGAGAGCGGGAGTTCGGGTAAGAGTACGAACTGCGTGGGGACTAAATAATCGGGCACCTGTAGGGCAATAAAATCTCGCACTTGACTGATGGCTGGCTGTTGGCCAGCCATCGGGACGCAATAGGTAACTAATTGTTTGTTACCAGGCAGATCTTCCCTGACTGTGACTACTGTCTGGGCGATGTCGGGATGGCGATCGAGGATGGCTTCAATTTCACCTAATTCGATCCGAAAGCCCCGAATTTTGACTTGTCGATCGATCCTCCCCAAGAAATCAATATTCCCATCTGGGCGATAGCGGACGAGATCGCCAGTGGCATACAGCCGTTCGGTTCTCGACTCGAAGGCGTGCGTGCTAAATTTGGTAGTATTGAGTTCGGGGCGATTGTGATAGCCGCGAGCCACCCCCACCCCAGCGATATACAGTTCCCCCAGCACGCCAATCGGCACTGGTTGGCAATCGGGGTCGAGGATATATGCCCGCACGTTGGGTAGCGGTTTCCCAATCGGGATTTCGGCACCAGGTGCTAAGTCGCTCAAATCGCTCCACAACGCGCTGACTGTGGTTTCTGTGGGGCCATACGTGTTGATGAGTTTGACTTTATTCCCGATTAGTTGTTGCCAGGAATTAAACCTGGCAGTTGCAATGCGCTCGCCACCAATTGATACCAGCCTCAGCTCAGAGGGCAATGCTGACGGATTCCGCTCCAAGCCTAGGGTGAGTTCGTGCCAATAGGCTGTTGGCAAGCTCGTAATGGTAATTTGCCACTCCTGACAATGCCGAAAAAAGGTGTCGATATCGAGGGTGTCTGCCGTCCGTAAAACTAGAGTAGCTCCTGACACCAAGCACGTAAAGATTTCTTCGACGCTGATATCAAAATTGAGCGATGTAAATTGGAGAATTTTATCTGCGGTGGTAACTGCAAATTCACCAGCAATAGCTGTCGCATAATTAACGAGCGAGCGATGTTCGATCGCTACGCCTTTGGGGACGCCCGTCGATCCAGAAGTATAAATGACATAGGCTAAATGGTGGGGTTTGACTGGGGTGGTTAAATTATCTCCAGGTAAGGCATCTACATCTGCTAAATCGCGATCGAGACAGATAGTTTTAGCCTGATTTGGTGGCAATCTCTCGATCGATCGAGATTCAGTTAGCAAGATCTCAATCTCGGTATCTGTTATCATCAATTCCAGCCGCTCTGGGGGATAACTGGGATCTAGAGGTACGTAAGCTCCACCAGCTTTTAAAATCCCTAAAATACCCACAATCATTTCGATCGATCTTTCGACACTAATTCCCACCATGACATCGGGTTTAACGCCCAAAGTTTGCAAGTACCGTGCTAGTTTGTTCGCACGTTCGTTTAACTGAGCGTAGGTGAGATATTTGTCTTCCAGTCTGACGGCAATTGCGTCGGGATTTAAGTTCGCTCGTTCTTCAAATAGGTGATGAATACATTTATCAGTCGGGTATGGACGATCGGTCGCGTTCCACTCTACCAAGATCCGCTCTAAGTCGCGATCGCTAACTAATGATAGCTCGGAAATCGATCGATGTGGATTGTTAACCACCCGCTCACTAAATATACTTAACTGCGCCAGCATTGACGTTACACTTTCAGGCTCGATCTCTGTGGTTTGATAATAACAACAAGCGCGATTTCCGCATTTAGTAACGACAAATGTCAGTCCATTAGTCGTACTTGCATAATCTTCAAGCTGGTTGACAATTGCAATTTTGACAGGCAGTCGCTCTGGCACTGAAACATTGGATAATGCTTTAAGTTCTGGATATCTTAATACCAAATCTCGCGCATAAGTTTGACGGCGATCGATTTCGCCAAGCTGACGATCGAGCGATTCAAAGTTCTGCATAAAACTCAGACTAGAGTCCAGATCGAATCGAATGGGCACGATCTCTGTCCACAATTCCGGCAAGCCAGCCAATCGCTCTGCGAGTCGATCGAAGCTCATACCGATGTCGAAACTATTTTGTCGCGATACTCGCGATAAAAAAGCGATAATAACTGCCAATCTAAAAATACCCGATCGAGATTCATTCAAGCTAGTTAATAACGACAACTCTTGACATTCGATATTGGCATTTACCACCAGATTACCAGTTTCAGCAAATGGTATCGAAATAGGATCGATCGCGGCCAACCGAACGACCCAAAATTGCTCGTGCTTGACTAATACCGTTTCCAATTCAGAAATTCGATCGGCGACATCTGGCTCGATAT
>NZ_PVWO01000118.1 GCF_003003845.1 Chamaesiphon polymorphus CCALA 037
TACCGTGTAAATGTATTTTTTAACGGTAACGTTGATTAATTTTCTCTCACTCAGATTTAACATTTAGACAGGTATCGGCTTTAGGGGAAAGGGCGTAAGGCTTAACTATACCCATCCACCCATCCACCCATCTACCCATCCACCCATCTACCCATCCACCCATCTACCCATCCACCCATCCACTCCCCACTCCTATGTCAAACGTTGCAATTCTCTGTGTCGATGATGAAGTGATGATTCTCGAAAGCCTGCGCGAGCAACTACAGCGACATTTTGGCGATCGCTACTTGTACGAAGTTGCCGAAGGCGTCGAGGAAGCTTGGCAGATAATAGAAGAACTTTATGAGGAAGGAATCAGCATTTTAGCGATCGTTTCCGATTGGCTGATGCCAGGAGTTAAAGGTGATGAATTTCTAATTGCCGTTAGCCAACGCTATCCCGACATTATGACTATCATGCTTACTGGTCAAGCAGATGAAGCCGCGATCCGTCGAGTCCGCAAGGAAGCCAAGCTGCACGCTTACTTGCGAAAACCTTGGACTGAAGCAGAATTAACGACTGCAATCGAGACAGCTTTTAGATAGAAGATGAAATTTGCATCGATTAATCTCGCTCGGAGGAATGGATTATGCTCGGTACCGCTGCTAATTTGGTTCCAGACACAGACCGCACCCAAGCCTTACTATTGTGGTTTGAGGAAGTCGGGATCGAGGATATCCACCTGGTAGGTGGGAAAAATGCCTCCCTGGGCGAAATGATTCAACAACTCGCCGCCAAGGGTGTGAATGTACCCAATGGGTTTGCCACTACCGCTGCTGCTTATCGCTATTTTATCGATCGAGCGGGATTGGCACCCAAACTCCAGCGAATTTTTGCCGATTTGGATGTCAACGATTTGCAAAACCTGCGGCAAAGGGGCGAACAGGCGCGCTCTTTGATGTTGAATACGCCTTTTCCTGACGATCTAGAACAGGCGATCGCGACAGCGTATACTCAATTGTGCGATCGATATCCGCGCACTGGCGTAGATGGGAATCCAGAGCTAGTTGCCGACATGCGGCATAATACCGACGTTGCCGTGCGATCGAGTGCGACAGCCGAAGACTTGCCCGATGCGAGTTTTGCCGGACAACAAGAGACTTATTTGAACGTCCACGGGGTCAAGCAGGTCTTAGAAGCCTGTCATAAATGCTTTGCCTCGATTTTTACCGATCGAGCGATTTCGTACCGTACAGCGCGGGGATTCGACCATCTAAATGTGTATCTCTCCGTTGGGGTACAGAAAATGGTGCGATCGGATTTAGCAGCTTCTGGGGTGATGTTCTCGATCGATCCAGAAACCGGATTTAGAAATGCGGCTGCGATTTCGGCTGCCTATGGCTTGGGTGAAAATGTCGTACAGGGATCTGTCAATCCCGATGAATTCGTCGTCTTTAAGCCCACCCTCGCCGATGGTTTTCGCCCGATTCTGTCCAAACGGTTGGGCAGTAAAGCGATTAAAATGGTCTACGATTTGGGCGGCTCGAAACTGACTAAAAACGTCCGCGTCCCTGACTCCGATCGCGCGAAATTTGCGATCGAGGATGATGAAATCCTCACCTTGGCGCGGTGGGCGGTAATAATTGAAGAGCATTATTCGGCAGTGCGGGGCACATATACGCCGATGGATATCGAGTGGGCAAAAGATGGCGAAACCGGACAGTTATTTATCGTCCAAGCGCGTCCCGAAACCGTCCAATCGCAGAAATCGGGCAATATCTTACGCAGCTACCGCTTCACATCCGGACACGCACCATCCACCCCAGCTTTAACCATCGGGAGTGCAGTGGGAGAACGAATCGGACAAGGTGCAGCGCGGGTGATATTTGACGTACATCAAATCGCCGAATTCCAGCCGGGAGAAGTATTAGTCACCAATCGCACCGATCCAGACTGGGAGCCGATTATGAAAAAAGCAGGCGCGATCGTCACCAATCAGGGCGGGCGTACCTGTCACGCCGCCATTATTGCCAGAGAAATGGGCATCCCCGCGATCGTCGGTTGTAGCGATGCTACCACGGCGATCGCCACCGGACAAGCCGTCACCGTCTCCTGCGCCGAAGGCGATATCGGCAAGGTGTACGCCGGATTATTGCCCTTTGAAATTATCGAAACAGAATTGAGTCAATTAACCCCCACCCGCACCAAAATCCTGATGAATGTCGGCAACCCCGACGAAGCTCTAGGATTAGCCGCGATTCCCTGCGATGGCGTGGGTTTAGCACGGTTGGAGTTTATCATCGCCAACCAAATCAAGGTACACCCATTAGCACTTCTCAACTTCGACCTCCTCATCGATGCCGATGTCAAACGCCAGATTGCCAAACTGACAGTCTCCTACCCCCACAAAGCCGACTTCTTCGTCGATAAACTCGCCCACGGCGTCGCCACCCTCGCCGCCGCCTTCCATCCCCACCCCGTCATCGTGCGGATGTCCGACTTCAAGAGCAATGAATATGCCAACCTCTTAGGCGGACGTCAATTCGAGCCAAAAGAAGAGAACCCCATGCTCGGCTGGCGCGGCGCGTCGCGCTACTACGATCCGATCTATCGCGACGCCTTCGCCCTCGAATGCCAAGCCCTCAAACGGGTGCGCGAAGAAATGGGCTTGACGAATATCATTCCAATGATTCCCTTCTGTCGCACCCCCGATGAAGGTCGCCGCGTCTTGGCCGAAATGGCCGCCAACGGCTTGCAACAAGGCGATAAAGGCTTAGAAGTCTATGTGATGTGCGAAGTGCCCAGCAACGTCATCCTCGCCGCCGAATTCTGCCAAATCTTCGACGGTTTCTCGATCGGATCTAACGATCTAACGCAGTTAACCTTGGGACTCGATCGAGATTCGGCTCTAGTATCCCACATCTTCGACGAACGCAATCCCGCAGTCATGGCAATGGTGAAAATGGCAATTGCTACCGTCAAAGCCAACGGACGCAAAATCGGCATCTGCGGACAAGCCCCGAGCGATTATCCCGAATTTGCGAGATTTTTAGTCGAGCAAGGCATCGATTCAATCAGCCTCAATCCCGATTCGGTAATTAAAACCCGATTGGAAATCGCGCAGGTTGAGGCTAGTCTGTAAGGATAATGATTGAATGTCTATAATTCTACGAATAGTTGGACTGCTCTGTTTGGGCGGTGCGGGGATTGCCGGAGCATCATGGTTAAATACTGAAAATATCATGCGGCCCTTGAGTAAAGAGATTGTAATTTCTCAGGGGAAAATCACCTCTCTAACGTTCGCATCAAATCAAGAAATGTCAGAGAGAAATTATAATGCTCGACTAGATTTTGATAAGACGGGAGAATCATCGCTCAATTGTGAAGATATTAAATCACTTGGCGTTAAGTGGGTAATATCAACTAGCGAGACAGTGAAGACATGGAATACTTTAGAAAGTACAGACTATTCATGTAACTATGACGAGAATTTAACTATAATAGGTTTGCCAGCTCCATCATTCAAGCCCCATACTAATTATTACCTTCATTTATCAACAGCCAATGATATTCAGAACAAAGGAAACATCAACGCTCGTGTTGCGATTCAACATCAAGATGGAATTGGCACACATTACCTATTTATGGATAAAGCTTTAGCAGAATTACTGGGAGGTGGGTTATTATTAGTCAGCTTCATTTGTTTTACAATTGATTTGTTAACGTTTTTACTTAAACGCAAAAAGGAACTGACTCCATAAACTTACAGGAATAGCGTTAATAATCGACGAGTTGTAGATAGTTAGTTATCGCTCGCGTTTACTAGTCAACGATGCGATCGAAATGAGTCTCAAGCAAGGCGTAGAAAAAGCGATCGCCATCCCAGAGGCAGAAGGCTAAATCCAGAATGGATGATACAATAGTAGGGTGGGCAATGCCCACCATTTAAACCCATGAGTAGCAATCATTTTGTCGATTGTCACCATCAAACTAATCCAATAAATTTCCCATGTGATTAAAATCTAACAACGCCTTACCCAGAAATTCTAGTCGATCGATATTCAAACATTTGTAGGTGACTTAATCTGTAACATTTATTTCCCAGACACCCAGATCTTAGTCAAATAAAACATTATGACTATCCAGAATTCGCCCGATTTTTAGAATTAAGGAGTGTTTGATATGGTTCCATCACAATTAATCTCAACATTGAGAGAATTTAGCCGATCGGACAAGCTTTATATCATGCAGATTCTTGTCTCAGAGCTAGCCCAACAGGAGACAGATCTGATTAAATCCGATCTGTCTTACCCAGTATGTTCGCCCTATGATGCGGTTGAGGCAGCGGATACGATGTTAAAAGTGATGAGTCTCAAGCAAGGCGTAGAAAAAGCAATGAGTCTGTACGATAGTCGTTCGCGAAGCGTCGGCTCTGCCGAATCGATCGCCATCCCAGAGGCAGAAGGATAAATCCAGAATGGATGATACAATAGATCTATGTCGCTTGTTTGAGTGTCTTTTGTCATGTACCAGTACGAGCTACCGCGATACCTTCCCACCGCCGACGAACTGCCTTGCTCCGACGATACCCCCGTGGATAACGAACTTCAAGAACTCATTCCCAGCCTGCTCAAATCGATCTTACAAATTCTTTGGGTCGATCGCCTGGACTGGTTTTTTGGGATCGATATGGGCATCTATTACCATCCAGAGCAGCCCCCCATCGTCCCCGATGGTTTCTTGAGCTTGAATGTCGAGCGATTCTACGATGAAGATCTGCGTCCGAGTTACGTGCTATGGGAAGAAGAAGTAGCTCCAATCTTGGTACTAGAAGTAGTTTCAAATACCATCGGTGGGGAATACACCACTAAGCTCGTTCGTTACGCACAGATGGGCGTACTTTACTACGTTATCTACAATCCCAAGCGTCGCCGCAAAGCCAAACTAGAGATCTACAAACTCGTCAACGGTAGCTACGAACTGCAAGCAGCTAATCCCTTATGGATGCCAGAAATTGGCTTGGGTATCGGCAACGAACGCGTTAACTATGGCGGGTTGACGCGCGATTGGTTGTATTGGTACGACGAGAGTAATCAGCGTTATACTAGCCCCAGCGAACAAATCGAACTCGAACGCCAAAAAGCAACTGTAGAAAGTCAAAGAGCCGATTCGGAGAGTCAAAGAGCCAATTTGGAGAGTCAAAGAGCCGATTTGGAGAATCAAAGAGCCGATCGATTGGCAGCTCAATTACGCGCTCTGGGCATCGAGCCAGAAGTACCCTAAATTTAACGATCGATTCAGGAAGCGTCACATTAACGCCTGCATCTTCCCCTGCTCCATCCCCATTCCTCAACTCCAACAGAAACTTCCGAACCCGAGCGCACGTTTCCACCAGACAGATCCACGAGAGTCAATTTGACCATCGATTAGCATTGCCAATCCATACATCAATGACCAAGCTGCCAACGCTAATTGTTTTGAATCGTCAAGACGAATGACTCCTGCTTGCCGAACAAGTTCCATACGCTCGACAAGTACCATAAATACTTGTGTAGCCACCTATGTCAACTCATGATTTTGGCGAGCAGATGTCGCCCCATAAGCACCAAAAATTAGACGATAGTGTGAAGAATGCTGGAGCGCAAAGTCTACATAAACCACAATTTCTAATCTAGCCGTTGTCGTAATCGATCGATCCTCATTTGAATCGAACATGCTACTCTTGGCTGAAACGACACCAGCGATCGTCGATTTGACTCATCCTCAAGAATTATTGCAATTTGGCAAACGGTTGTTAGAGTTGAGTCAATGGCTGATTTTAGTAACGATCGGGTTAGGGGTGGTGCTGGGGATCGTCAATTTTTCCTATCGTGGCGAGCGGGGGGAATGGCTGGAGCGGGAATTTGCAAATTACGGGAAACTTTGACTTATGCCAGCCGTTGGCTCGATCCTAAATTAGTTTGGGGGCTGTTATCGCCAATTTTATTATTCTTTGGATGGCAATTAGGAACGCAAACAGGACAGCGTTGGAGTGGCTTGGCGATCGTCTTTAGCGGTTTGGTATTGCCTGTGTTTGGTTTGTTAGTTACCTATAGCGGTCTGACATTGGGTTTATCGGGCGCGCTCGCGATCTCTTGGTTATTATTAGGTACTAGAAAGTTCGATCGCCAAAGAGATTAACCAGTATGGTGTACAGCACCCATTGCCATGATTCTGGCTGATCGCATTGAGGCTAGTAGGTGATGTTTCTGGCGACTAGAGCGTTAAAATGTAACTTGACAGGCTAATATTCGTGGATTCAAGAAAATTGCTAATATGAGCCAGTTCGCACATCGAATGGGATCTAAACTGGGGAAATGAAAAATCGTCTAGAGCTATTCCGATCGCAAATCGCCGCCTTTGATGGCGCAGCCGATCCAATGAGTGCCATTTCCAAAGGCTATTTCATCGAAGAACCGCATCAATCTTCTACAAATGCCCTGTTCAAAAGAATTTCCCTCAGACCCCAATCCAAAATTCTCCTGATTGGCGGCATCGGATCGGGAAAAACAACGCAACTTTTAAAACTTCAACAACTATTTCAGCAAGCTCCCGATACAGGTATTTATCCGCATTATGTTGATGTTACTGAGTACGCAAAACCTAGCGATCTAAAAGTTGGAACCTTGGATGCTATTGTCGCATTAGAGTTAATGACACTTCTTGAAAAAAAGGGATTTTCAATTGATGAAAACAAGAGAAAATATGTTAGAGAATTTTCCTATGGCCATGGTATTGATGCCGATTTTGAACCCCAAGATGACTATGATTATTGGAAGCCAGGAGTTTTATCTTCATCTCCTCACTCTATTGATGCAATAAATCAATTAACCCAAGCGTTATTAAGCTTGATTGAAGATTTTCATGTAGAATTTCAACAAAAACCTTATTTTCTATTCGATGGTTTGGATCGAGTTGATAAAGCAGGAAAATTTACTCGAATGATTTCAGCCGATTTGCAAAGCACTGAAATTGGATTTACGATTGTTGGTGCAGCCAGCCTTTTATACAACAGTTTCGTCGCTAGTGTAGATGGTATTTTCAACCATATTGAATATCGGTCTGCTTTTGATATGGAGCAAGATGAAGAAGCCCGTACTTTTTTTGAACGTGTTCTACTAGTACGTTCAAGTCAGGACTTTTTTCAACAGGCAGCTCTGCAAGATTTGGTTAGGCTGTCCGGAGGCGTTTTGAGAGATTTAATCAATTTATCTCAGGAGTCTATTCAAGAAGCATATTTAGCCGATGCTGAAACTATAGATCGAGCGCATGTCGAGAAAGCTGTGCTTTCTATGGGGAGAGCAAAGATTTTAGGTCTAAATAATAATCAGTACAGTACTTTGAAATATATTGCAAATAAAAAACTAGATATACCAACTTCTCCTGAAGAAATTTATTTATTATCAACTGGAAAAATTCTTGAATATAGGTTTCCAGAGCGTCGCTTTGACTTGCATCCAGTTTTAAAAGAGGTTTTAGTTGGGGTGAAAGGAGTAAAAAGATAATTTATGACTTCTTTAGACGAAATCTTGCAGCGTATTTCCAGCCTACCTGATGCTAATTTTTGGTCGGTGCTAGTTACCTCACCAGAACAACAAGAGCAAGCATTAACAGAATTGGAAGAATCAATTCCAATTTTTACCGACGAATCAGTCAACGTTATTGCTGTTACTTCAGATATAGAAGCACTGATAGATGCAGTTCGATCGTCCGAAGCATTTATTTTGCTGTGGCAGTTCGATATTTGGCAACCAGAACAATGGCGACAATTTGACTATGCCAGAAGCAGATTTAGCCATGCTAAAGGTGGAATTATTTTGCTAACCCCTCACTCCGCAGCACAATTTCAAACCTACGCGCCTAATTTTGCAAGTTGGATCGGTGCAAGAGTTTACGATCTACAATTGGGTTTGGAGATATTGACTGAAGCTGAAAGCCAACAACGACTAGCAGCTTTACAGCAATTTACTGGCAAAACAGACGCAGAAGTGATTCACCTTGCGGAAACAGGGCAATTGCCCACCGATCCAGAATATGGTGAGTGGCTAGTTTTATTAGGTAGGGGAGATTTACTTGAGCGGACAATCAATGTGGCTGGAATATAGCCAACAAATTCAACAACGATCTCTACAAGCATGTTCGCTGGAGGTAAAGAATTCCAAAACTTTATACCAAGAATTTTCTAAGGCACTAAATCAAGCGTGCAATGATGGACTTTTAGATACAAAGATTTTTGAGATTTGTAAGTTTCTCAAGATGACTCCTCCAGATCGTCAACAGCAAGTTGTAATTTTAGGAGGGCTGGAAAAATTAGGGACTAAAAATTTTAAGAGATCGAAGGATATTCCCCATTTTGCTAGAAAAGATGGATGTTGGTTTGATTTTGCTATCATTATCGATGAAGTCCGCAAACCTGCTGAAATTATTGGATTTGATTTTGAGATTTGCTTTCCAGAACCAGTCCCGATTCAATTTTTCCGCTTTGACTTAAATTTGCCAGGACATGACAATCAATCGGATGGGTTACGATTCCATTTGCACCCTAGCTCTGACGACTTTATGGTGCATAGTCCGCCAATGTCGCCATTGGAAATTCTTCACTTGTTTCTCTACGGATTTGAGATACCGCCAAAGATGCGGCGTTAATCTTCTCCTATCGTTCTTTCTAGGATTAGTCGATCTATGTACCACCACGATCGAGGACATGGGTATAAATCGTCGTTGTTTTCACATCCTCGTGTCCTAACAATTCTCGAACGGTGCGAAGATCTTAACCATGTTCTAATGGCAGCTCGTTATTTATCCGATTGAGCTTGTACCAGCCAGCCTTTGCGGTAGAAGTAAAACAGCAAACAGCCAGTAATACTTAGCATGATGAGCCAGAGGACGGGGTAGCCCCATTTCCACTTGAGTTCGGGCATGAACTCAAAGTTCATGCCATAGATACCCACGATAAATGTCAGAGGTAGAAAGATGGTGGAAAATACGGTGAGGAAGCGAATATTCTCGTTCATGCGCTTGCTCATCGAGGAAAGATAAACCTCCATCAAGCTAGAAGCAATCTCTCGGTAAGTTTCGACCATATCGATCGCCTGTACTGCATGGTTATAACAGTCGCGCAAGTTGACGCGTACCTCATTGCAGATTAGAGGTGACTCTTCGCGCATCAGCCGATCGATCGCATCGCGCTGCGGCCAGATCGATCGCCGGAGCATGAGCAACTCGCGTTTCATCTGGTAGATTCGCTCCAGGGTATGGCGACAGGGATCGCGAACGACTTCGTTTTCGAGTTCTTCCAGTCGCTCGCCATAGTCTTCCAACACTGGAAAAAACCCAGAAATGATGACATCGAGCAAACAGTACAGCAGGTAGTCTGCGCCCTGTTTCCGCATCGTGCCTTTGTTGCGGCGGATGCGCTCGCCTACTTTATTGAAGCAACTATCGTAGTCCAACGCTTCTTGAATTACGAGCACATAATTCGCTCCCAACACCAGGCTCACCTGTTGACGATCGAAGCCATTCGCCTCATCATTAGCTTTGACCATGCGGCAAATCATCAATAGTTGGTCGTCATAATCCTCAAACCTGGGACGTTGAGGCACGTTCGCGATATCTTCGAGCAGTTGGGGATGGAGGTTTAACACGTCTCCCAGTTCCTGAAGCAGATCTTCACGCCCCAATCCTTGGATATCGATCCAACTGACTGATTCTGCCGTCAGATAAGATAGACATTCTGTTGGTTCGATCGAGTCTAAGCGTACCGTTTCCGCTTGACGACTGTAGTTAGTTAGCCCAATCTCCGTCGTCAATGGGCATGATAAAGGACGATCCTGCGTTCTCAATATCCTTGAGGGGTTTGGATGGACTAGCCGCCGGACTGTGGACATAGACGTTAGCGTTATTCTTTATTTTTTATTATCTCTCTTAAACTTAAGCTATGAACTGGAACCCAGCACTGAGCCTAGTCAAAATCGTACTTACAATCCCGGTGGCGTATGCCTTGACTTATCCGTTTTTGCATCCAACAGTAGCAGGTGGTGTTTTAAAAGAAGTCACGATGCTGGGCGGGGGTGGCATCACGATCGCGATCGGATTTCTGATACTAGTTTTTCTATATTGTCGAGATCTGCAATTATCGCTGTCATTGGTATCTCCAGCGGCACGACAAGCAGAGCCTAACAGCGTGTGGTTGATGTTTCTATTTCCTTATAACTTTGTCGAGGATTTTTTTATTATTGCGAATGTTGCGGGATCCTTGCGCATAGAAGCGGAGCGCAACAGCAAGCTTCAATCGTTCAAAAGCTTTGGTTTGGTGACGGGATTGGGTTGGTGTACGGCACAAATTGTATCCCTACTGCCGAATACCGTCGGTTCGGTTGCTGGGATGTTAGCTCTGCCTGTTTGGATCGTTCATTGGAATCTCATTCGTCGAGTCAATGCGAGTCTTCAGGAGTTGATAGTTGATAGTTGATAGTTGATAGTTACCTCTCCCTTAAGGGAAAAGGAATATCTTTTTTAATGTCCCCTACGGTAGGTTGAAATGTTGGAGATCTCCTCCAACATCGCCTACCTCTTTTTCTTGGTACAGAACGAGACTAATCCTACCAGCTAACGATCCGTCTGAAAGTAGCAGAAATTCGAGAGCTTATAAGGTGGTATGATTTTTATTTACAAGACACTTTGTGCTTATGAAATTGGTAGTTTTGACGAGTTTGTTGTCGATCGCGTTAGTTCCTATTACAGCGACAATTGTGACGGCAGATGTGCCAACAGGGAAGAGTTTTTTGGAATGGTGCCAGCAAAGAAATTCTTTATCGCTAGAGACACGCAAAACTGTAGATTATTTATTGCAAGGAACTGGGGCTAAAGACTGTCGATCTGCCGATCTCGAACTCAGCCAACGTACCGAACTGCTGACTTCTAGTCCTACTCCTGCCGATATTAGCGACCTCCGACCGATCGCCAGCCTGACCAATTTACGCAAACTTAGCTTCTATAGTAATAATATTACCGATCTTACTCCCCTTGCCAACCTGAAAAACCTCGATGCTTTAGTTATTAATAGTAATAAACTGACCGATCTCAAACCCCTTGGCAGTTTGAATAACTTGAGTGATTTGGGACTGATGGGTAAGAATATCGTCAATATTCAACCGATCGCAAAACTGACCAATTTAAAAAAACTTACACTCTGGTATAACTCGATTCAAGACATTAAACCTCTGAAGAATTTGACTCAATTAACCGAACTCAGTTTTTTCAGCACCAAAATCGCCGATATCAGTCCTCTAGCAAATCTAGAATCCTTAACCGATCTGGAAATTACCAACAGTAAAGTGACCGATATTCAAGCTTTGTCAGATTTAACCAATTTAAATAAAATTGTCCTCGATAATAATCAGATCTCTAATATCCAGCCGCTCGCTCGCTTGACCAATTTAAAGAGACTAAATCTCAATTCTAATCGCATTAGCAACTTAGCTCCTTTGTCTCGATTAAAAAACTTAATTGGACTCAATCTTAGCAACAATCAAATTGTCGATATTCGACCGATAGCTGGGCTTAATCAGTTATTAGGGCTGAATCTAAATAATAATAAAATTACCAATATTAAACCATTAGCAAATTTACAAAAATTAGAGAATTTAGTTGTCTCTAAAAACAAGATGAAGGCCAAGGTTTGCCCACTTCGTCCGGCGGTCTGTGATTTTAACGGTACAGGGGCAACTAGAGCTTTTTGAGCTAATATTTATGAATGGTTTATTCTATAGCGAGGAATTCTTTCTAAAATACCATTACCATAGACTTTATCTAAATTCAAACCTGGTAAATGTACGTACCCGATATGACAGCGACAAACTTGGTTTTGACAGTTTCTGGGGAATAAAGATGCTGCAAAATTTGGGTCGTAAATATTGCCGATCGAATCGGAAATAAAATGACAGCGACGGATCGTACCTTCCCCATCGACCGTAATTACTCGATCGCCTGTGTGGCAGGGTTTGCCAAAGGTATCGTACACTTGGTTATTGATGGGAAATAGTGGGTCGATTTGGGTGAATAAATTGAGATCGTCGGGGTGATAATAGTCCGGCTGGCGTTTGTAGGCATTTACCCAGAGATAGACATTGGGGTCTAGTTCTTGACGTAATAATTGCGCTTGGTATTGGTGTTCTTTGAGTCCGACGATCCCGACGCTATATTTAACTTGGGCTAAATCGAGTTTCTGACATTGTTGCAAGAATCGATCGAGCGAGACTTCGGTTGGATGAAAGGTAGTCCAGAGGGCTAGGGTATCTAAATTACAATCTTTTACCCAATCTAAGTCACAAGCAAGATTGGTTTGGATGGCAACTTTAGTGACTTGAGGAAGATGAGAAAGTCTGGCGATCGCGGATTGATAATAGCGATGGATGAGAGCTTCACCCCAAGGGGTAAATAGTATCCCGATTTTGTCATCTGGCTCGCGAGATTCTACCCAATTGACAAATCGATCGAGTTCGGCTTTATCTATTGCTAATTCTGCGGCTGTATTAGTACGTTTTGCAAAGGGGCAATATTCACACCCATAGTTACAACTAGAGAGCGAACCTCGATACAAAATTGATAATTCTAATGCCATGTATAACCCTCCATCAATGCTTTAACTTGCGGTGAATACAACCAAACTCCTAATGTGTCGGAGACTTCGACGCCTGCGGGAGTGAGGATAATTTTGGATTGGGAATTGGGGATTAGAAATTGCTCTTGCGAGCCTACTCTTTCACCTTCGCAATCTTTACTCAAAGTTGCTAATTCTAGGGTTACTAAGTCCATTAATTGAGGAAAATCTGTCAGTGCATCGGTATGGAAGGTTTCTCGATAATCGTTGAGATCCAAGCCTTCCGATTGTAATAAAGATTGAATCAGGAAACGGCGTTGGCGATCGTCCACATTCAGTTTGTAACCATAATCTACCCAGTTAAACTGCTCATTCTCGCGCCGTGTATAATTGGCGATAATTTCCTGAATTCCCGTCATCCCGACGGCATATTCACTCGAATAGTGCAAAGATGCTGTGTACGATCGCGCGCCACAGCCTAAACCTACCATGCCATC